>DATNIO010000289.1:0-17718 GCA_035604385.1 Verrucomicrobiia bacterium
GCTCGATGTGCGGCCCGAAATTCTGCTCGATGAACGTGACGCAGCTGGCGGAATCGGCGGGCGGGCAGGACCAGTCCGAGCGGCAACAGAAATTTGTGGAGCTATTGGCGAAGATCGAGAAGTAGAAGCAAGTAGCACAGATTTCAGTCTGTGGGGTTTCGTTCCGCAGCCAAGGCCGCACGCGCTAGCCAAGATCAAATGGAACCCCACAGACTTGAAGTCTGTGCTACTAAAACCTACCTCCCCGGATCCAGATCTCTCATCACAACATGGAGGACCTGCATCGTGCGCCGCGCATCGCGCTCGGTAACGGTCAATTGCGAATTGCCGTCAGCGTCGGTGATCTCTCGATACCTCCGCGCGATTTCCGGCAGACGGGCGCAACCGCCGCGAATGAGTCTCGCTGTTTCAGCGACACCAAGGCGATCGTTGAACGACCAATCACCGATCTTTCCTGCAGGGACTTCGGCAGAAGACATCACATCGAGCCCCTTGTGTTCCAGCGCGTCGGTCACGATTGCTTCGAGTATTCCGCTGGAGGTGATCAGCGACACGCCATAGCTGCCTTGTTCCAGAGCGTCCCGGCTGTCGGCATACGCCTGCTCGAGAACTGGGCGAAGCTCGACGTTGTGAACGAAATCGAACCGGTGAGGAGGCGGCGCGGCTTGAGGCGATCCCGAAGCGCTCTGATCAGCACCCATGCGTGACAGCGAATTCACAGCTTGATCCAGGACGCCGACAAGCCGTTCCACAATTTCCGCCGGCGCCACCGCTTCGATGACCTGGCCGGACGCCGTGCGCAACAAAAACGCTTCGCTAAAGGAACGCGCCAGCCAATGGGCTTTGCTGCCGCCGGACAACTGATTGATCGCCACGCCGCAATCCTGCTGCCAGGCGCGATTGGCCACGAGCGCGGACTTGTTGGAAGGATCCTCAGATAAAGTTTCGCGAAGCTGGCGGCCACGGCGGATCAAGCCATCCAGATGCGAAAGATTTGAGTCGATCTGCGCTCGCAGGCTCTCGTCCATTGCTTGCGTCTCCGGTTACTTGGCGGGCGGGTTCGGACCCTTGTGCGCGGGCACGTGCAAATCGGCGATTTGATCGATGTGATTGTACATCGCTTGCGAAGCGCCCTCTGCGTCCCGGCGGCGCAACGCGGCTACAACTGCCTCGTGCCCGTCGATGGATCGCGCGGGACGGCCCTTCTGCTTTAGCGATTGCGTGCGCGAATCGACAAGTAAATCGTTGAGCGTTGCCATGATGCTCATGACCACGCGATTGCGCGTGGCCCGCGCCAGAATCGCATGAAACGCCGTGTCCTCGGCGATGGCCGATTGGCCGGCCTTCAGTTTTTGGCGTTGCGTTTCCAGGATGCGTTGCAGATCGGCCAAATCTTCATCGGTCGCGCGCAGGGCCGCGACGCGCGCGACGGCGGGCTCGAACATCCGGCGCACATCCAGCAGTTCATCCTGCAAATCGGACCGGTAGGCCATCACCGAAGCCAGGGGAGCAACCAGGCGGTCTACCGAAAGCTCATGCGGAAACGTACCCTGCCCGTGCCGGGTTTCGAGCAGACCAATTGTTTCCAGAGTGCGCAGGGCGTCACGGATCGAGCCGCGGCTCACGCCGAACCGTTCCGCCAGATGTCGTTCCGAGGGCAGCGGCTCACCCGGCGGAAATGTGCCGTCCAGCATTAAGACGCGGATCCGATCGGCAACCTCTTCGGCGACACGCGTTTTCTTGATCGGAGTAATGAGGTAAGCCTCATCTCCGGAAGAATGCGCAAAACGCTTGACACCGTTTCGCGCGGATGGTAAATTTTCATTATCAAGTGGTTCAATCACTGGTCCAGTGTACCACAGATCGCGATGAGTGAAAAGCTTTTTGAGTTCGTGACCACCGGCTCCCCCCGCGCCCTCTCCGGCGCGATGGAGCAATTGGCAATCGGTCAGGGCAGCCTGACCGCGATTGTCGTGCCATGGGAGAGCGATGGCGCCACATTGTGCATGGCCGTCGCTTCGACTCAAGGCGAGGGTTGGGCCCTGGAGCACACGAACTTGGGAACGATCCGCCTGACCGATATGGGAAATGAGACCACTCGCGTGGAAGTCCTTGTGGACCTTCAGGGTCACGCGGAAAATCAGAAGCTCGCCAAGCTTTTCGCCCGATTCAGCAGCCAAATCCAATCTCAATTCCAGGTGGCTCAGTGACGGAAATAGTTTCATCTTCCCTCGCGGCCACGCTCACATTGCGTGTTGCGGAAGCGCGCGTGGAGGATGTGGGCCGCGCCATTGCGCGCCTGGCGCCGGCCGATATGCAGCGCGTCGGCGCGCGTTCCGGCGATGTCGTGAAAATCACCGGCGGCACGTCCTCCGTTGCACGCGTTGAGCTTTCCGACGAACAGCACGAAGGCGTTGTCCAGATCGACGGGACGGCACGCAGTAACTGCGGTGTGGGCCTGCAAGAACAAGTGACAGTTGCGGTCATCGAGCACTCGCAGGCCGTGGCCGTGCGACTCTCGCCGATGTGGGTTGGCGCCGCGCCCGCAATCATCGCGCCCGAACGAATCGTCGAGGATCTGACCGGCGTTCCTGTCACGCAGGGTTGTGTAGTGCGAGTACCGACGTTTGCCAAGGCGGTGAATTTCCAGGTTGTGCGCACGATTCCCTCAGGGCCGGTCGTGATCGGACCGCGAACCGATATCCGGATCGTGGAGGGCGAACAAACCGCGACCCGCGCCCCGGCAGTGTCCTACGAAGATATTGGCGGGCTGGAACGGGAAGTGGCGCGCGTCCGCGAAATGGTCGAGCTGCCGCTGAAGCACTCGCGAATCTTTGAACGATTGGGAATCTTCGCACCGAAGGGGGTGTTGTTATACGGCCCGCCGGGCACGGGAAAAACCCTGCTCGCGCGGGCCGTGGCGGCGGAAAGCCGCGTGCACTTCATCCCCCTGAACGGCCCGGAAATCATGCGCAAGTTTTACGGCGAGAGCGAGGCCAAGCTCCGCGAAGTGTTTGAAGAAGCGGCGCGCCGCGCTCCCTCGATCCTCTTCATCGACGAAATCGACGCCGTGGCTCCCAAGCGCGCCGAGGTTTCCGGCGAAGTCGAAAAGCGCGTGGTGGCGCAACTGCTCAGCCTGATGGATGGCTTCGTATCGCGCGGCCAGGTGATCGTCATCGGCGCGACCAATATTCCCGAAGTTCTAGATCCGGCGCTGCGGCGTCCCGGACGCTTCGATCGTGAAATCGAAATCGGCGTGCCGAACACGCAGGCGCGGCTCCAAATCCTGAAGATCCACACGCGCGCCATGCCGCTCGCGCAGGACGTCAACCTCCAGGAAATTGCCGAGCATTCCCACGGATTCGTCGGCGCCGATCTCGAGGCGTTGTGCCAGGAAGTGGGCATGATCGCCTTGCGCGGATTCCTCGCCACTGCGCCGCTGGAAACGGACGGCGCTCCCCCTGCCGATTTGAGCGGTCTGCAAGTCACGCGCGATGATTTTCTTGCAGGCTTGAAGGAAGTCGAGCCCAGCGCGACTCGCGAATTTTTTATCGAGAAGAGCCCTTCGACGTTTGCGTCCCTCGGGGGCCACACCGATTTGAAACGATTGCTCGATGCCGTCGTCGAGCACTCGCACGTGCACAACGAAATCTACGATCAAGTTGGCCTCGCGCCGCCGCGCGGCATTCTCTTCGTCGGACCTTCAGGTACCGGCAAGACCGCCATGGCGCGGGCGCTCTCGGGCGAGAAGCAGATTCCGCTCATCGCCATCGATGGCCCGCAGCTCTACTCGAAGTGGCTCGGTGAATCCGAGCGGGCACTGCGCGAAGTTTTCAAAAAAGCGAGACGCGCCGCGCCCTGCATCCTGTTCTTTGACACCATCGATGCGCTCGCGCCGAAGTTCGGCGCCGATCATCTCGGCTCCGACATCTATCAGAGGATTCTCAGCCAGCTCTTGCGCGAAATCGACAACCTGCGCGACGTGAAAGGCGTTCTCCTCCTGGCGGCGACCAATCGCCCGGAGCGCGTCGAGCCCGCCCTCTTGCGCAGCGGAAGGTTTGACTATATCCTCCCGTTCGCCAAACCGGGCGCTGCGGACCGGGCAGCGATTCTGCGGCTCTGCTGTCGGCGCGTGCCGCTCGCTCCCGACGTGGACATCGACGAACTCGCATCCCGGACCGAAGGATCGACGGGCGCCGATATCGAAAGCCTGAGCAAGAAGGCGACGTTGCTGGCGATTGCCAAGTATCAGGAAGGCGCGCAAACAACTCCGTTCGCCGTTGGCCGAAGCGATTTTCAATCCGTTCTGGATTCCCATCGCGGCAGCCCCGTGCCGTTGAGAGACCCGGCGCGGCCCGGCGATCCCGATGAATTTAAGATAGCAACGCATATCCATCTGGAAGACAAAGAGGATCGATCATGAGCTATACGGAACTCACCGTGTGGACGCGCGGCATCATCATGGACAAAGAAGGCCGCGACATCGTCAATTCCATCGCCGCTTCGGCCCGGAACGAGGGCAAATTCTCCCAGGCGATGGAAAATTACGTCGACAATCCCGACCGCACCAACGCCCCGACGCGCAAGTACTTGCGCGTAAGCGACAGCGAGATCGAAAACGCGCTGACCTACGAGAACGAACATCCCAACATCGTCGTCCTGGTCGAAGGGACTATGGTCAAGGGGTGGGACTACATGCGCGGGATGCCTCCGGGCGGAACGCTCATCATCAACACGCACTACACCCCGGAGTACATGATCCGCTTTGTGCCCGGTGCGGAGCGGCTGTCGCAACTCGTCTGCGTCGATGCCGCCAAGCTGGCCGACCACAAGTGGCTCTATTACCGCCTGGGCGAGCTTGGCCTGGACCGTCTCTCGACGGAAGGCGCTGCCGAGCGAAGCAAGGCCGTTGCGCCGGACATTGCCGCTCCGCTCATCGCGGCGGTAGTCAAGACGACAGGCATCTGCAAGATGGAAACGATCGAACCAATGATTGCGAATAAAGCAGCGTTCCATGCGGCTCTCAAGGAATTGCACATCATGCCGCTGAAGCCGGTTGCTGCGTAGACTAATTTTTTTCGAGGGGTTAAAAATGTCGACTAAAGGGACACGCATCCCCGATTGGCTCAACGTGCCGTTTGCCGGGATCACTCCGGCTCCGTCACAGGATAAGGGCCAGGATCTTTTTCCGACCGGCAACTGGCGGTCGATCCGGCCTGTCTACCGGGACAAGCTGCCGCCCTGCAACAACGCCTGCGGCACCAACGAAAAGATCCAGGGCTATCTCGACCTGGTGAAGCGCGGCAAGTACATCGACGCCTACTCTCTCATCAAGGAAGACATGCCGTTCCCATCGGTCACCGGCCGCGTCTGCTACCACCCGTGCGAGCAGGCCTGCAACCGCGGGCAGTACGACGAAGCCATCTCAATCCGCGCGGTCGAGCGATTTCTCGGCGATCTCGGCCAGGCGCTGGCGCGCGACGTGGTCAAGCCTGGGCCGTCCAACGGCAAGAAAGTTGCCGTGATCGGATCGGGCCCCGCCGGACACAGCGCCGCGTACCAACTGGCGCGCCTTGGGTACAAGGTAACGATTCTGGAGAAATCGCCGAAAGCGGGCGGACTGAATCGCGGCGGCATTCCGGACTGGGTTCTGCCGCAAGCAATCCTCGATCGCGAGATTCAACGCCTTGTCGAGCTCGGCATCGAGATCAAGACAAACGTCGAGGTCGGCAAAGACGTCACGCTGGACGATTTGAAAAAGAACTATGACGCCACCGTATTCGCCGTGGGCCTTACCGAGTCCAACAGCGCGCGGGCAGAGGGCGAGGACAAACCCGGCGTGGTGTTCGGTCTTCCTTTCCTTCGCGACATCGGCATGGGCACGTCCAAAGTGAAGCTCGGTCCTCGCGTCGCCGTCATCGGCGGCGGAAACACCGCAATCGACTGCGCGCGCGAAGCGCTCCGTCAGGGCGCCGTCGAAGTGACCATGATCACGGTCGAAGGCAACCGCCAGGAGATGCCGGCCTCTCCGGAAGACCTGCACGACATGCTGGAGGAAGGCGTCGAGTTGATGCACGGGCGGGCCATGACGGCCGTCCTCGGCAATGGAAAAGTCGAAGCGTTGCAACTGCATCCGGCGCGCTTCACGGGCAAAATCAACGCCTCGCCGATTGCCATCGATCGAGAGGCTCCCGCCGAGCGCTTCGCTGTCGACAACGTGATCATCGCTGTGGGGCAGAAGGCAAAGCTCGACTGGATGCCGGCGGAGTTCAAGACCGAGCGCGGCACGATCAAGATCGACCAGTTCGGTCGCATCGGCAACACCAACTTTTTCGCGGCGGGCGATGTGGTGCAGCTCGGTTCGGGCCAGCCTCTGATGGTTGTGAACGCCGTCGGCGACGGCAAGCGCGTGGCATTCAATCTGGACAAGGTGCTCCGCAATATCCCGATTGAGCCGCGAACGGTTCCCATCGATGTGATCGTCGACTTGAACCGCATGAACATGACTTATTTCCCGCACTTCCCGCGCGTCAAGCAGGCCATGCTTGCGCCCATGGCGCGGCGCAGCACACAGCAGGAAGTCATCCTGGCGTATGCGGAAGAGCAGGCGAGCGAAGAGGCGAGCCGGTGTTTCAGTTGCGGCACCTGCAACGCTTGCGACAACTGTTACCTGGTCTGTCCCGAGCCTTGCATCGTGCGTTCGGTGCGGTCGAACGGGCTCTACAAGATTCTGGTGGATTACTGCAAGGGCTGCCGCGTATGCATCGAAGAGTGTCCGACGGGGTGCCTTGAGGGCGTGCCCGAACTGGATTTCGATACGGGTGTGATCCGAATGGATACTGCGTTCGCGATTTCGCAAGGGTTGCACGGACGGCAGGCGGAAGAGCTGATTAATCTGGGAGACCGCCCGGCGAAGAGTATTTAATAGGACAGGCTTCAGCCTGTCGGTTTTGGTTTTCGTTCACGGTGAAATGCGATAGTCCGCCGCGGCGGACTGTCGGGCAAGTTAGCGTCCGCCAAGAGGTGGACAGCGCGGAGTGAGACATGGCAACGCTTGTCGAAGGAAGAAAGAAGACGGTTCGGATCAACGGCTGCGTGGCTTCGGCGCAGGCAGCCAAATACGCCGACGTCGATGTGATCACCGCCTACCCCATCCGGCCTTATACGGCAACGATGATGGCGCTGGCGCAAATGGTGGCCAATGGGGAGCTTGACGCCGAGTACATAGTGGCCGACAGCGAGCACTCGCAATTGAGCATCGCGCACGGCGCTTCCTCGAGCGGCGCGCGCGTTTTTACCGGAAGCTCGGGAGTCGGCGTGCAGTACGGCTACGAGCTCTATTCCCCCATTTCCGGCAGCCGCATGCCGGTGCAGATGATGATTGCCGACCGCACGCTCGATCCTCCGGGCGATTTCGGTTCCGAGCACACGGACGCGCTCTCGACGCGCGACATGGGCTGGCTCATGGGCTGGTCCTGCGACGCCCAGGAAGCGTTCGACAATCACATCATTGGCTACCGGATCGGCGAGGACCCGCGCGTCCTTCTGCCGCAGATGGTTTGCCAGGACGGTTTTTTCGTTTCGCATATCGTGTGCGACGTTGAGTTGCCCGATCCGGGCCAGGTAAAAGAATTTCTGCCGCCCTACAAGCATCCGTATCCGCTCGATCCGCGGCATCCGGTGTCGCACGGCCCGCAGATCATGCCCGAGCAGGGTCCGCCGCTTCAGCTCGAGCGCGCCCGCGCCATGGAAGGCTCGATGGCAGTCATCGAGCAGGCT
The DNA here is from genome assembly GCA_035604385.1 of Verrucomicrobiia bacterium. GTDB lineage: Bacteria > Acidobacteriota > Terriglobia > Acidiferrales > UBA7541 > Palsa-360. The sequence goes on from DATNIO010000289.1 coordinate 7,780, forward strand.
CACACGGAATTCGCAAAAATCTTCGGGCGCAAATATGACCCCTGGGTCGAAGAATTCATGACTGATGACGCCGACGTGGTCTTTTTCCTGCAGGGCGCCCACGGAGTAACAGCGCGCTATGCCATTAAGCACATGCGCGAGCGCGGCGCGAAGGTCGGCATGGTGCGGCTGCGGACGATCCGGCCCTATCCGACCGATCGCGTTCAGGAAGTCCTCAGCAAGTTCAAAGTGGTCGGGGTGATCGAGACCAACATGGGACTGGGCAGCGTGAGCAGCGGTGGTTCGTTGTACGCGGAAGCCTGCGCAGCGCTCTACGAAAGCAAGAAGCGGCCCCTGGTCGTCTCGTTCATGGCTGGAATGGGCGGCGAGGCCATCGTGCTGAAGGAATTCTACTGGATGACTCAGAAGATGCTCGAAGCGCAAAAGCGCGGGAGCATCGAAAAGCGTACGCATTGGGTCGGATTCGAGGAGTAGTTCATTTCGAGGAGTAGCCAGTCAATATTGATGGGACGGGCTTGAAGGCTTGCACTATGATAGTTGTGGTGAAGGATTTTGGGGCCGCCATCCGGAGGATCTAAAATGTCAGTCATTGAAATCGAGCGACAGATATTGCCGATGCTGGGCAGCCCGAACCAGGGCGCGCGCTTCTACAATCCTGAATTGCCGGCGAGCGAGCCCTTCGTGCCCGGCCACCGCACGTGCGCCGGTTGTGGGCCGTCCATCCAGTACCGGATGACGAGCAAAGCGTCGGGTGACAACACCATCCTGGTCGGGCCGACCGGATGTATGTACGTTGCCAACAGTTCATATTTGTGTACCCCTTACAACGTGCCGTGGGCCCACACGCAGATTGGCAGCGCCGGCAGCTTCACTGCTGGAATCGCCGCCGCCTATGAAGCGATGATCCGCAAGGGCAAGTGGAAGGGCGCCTTTCCAAACATCATTTGCGAGGCGGGCGACGGCAGCGCGTCGGACATCGGGATCGGCTCGATTTCAGGAGCGCTCTACCGGAATCATGATTGCCTGATCATCTGCTACGACAACGAGCAGTATGCGAACACCGGCATTCAAGCTTCCTCGCGCACGCCTTACGGCGGCATGACGACGTTCTCGCCTCCAGGCCCGAAAGTTCCCGAAGCGAAGACGCTGTTCCCCAAGGACCTCGCCCGCATGATGGCGGCCGGCCATCCTCACTGCTATGTGGCAACTGCGAGCGTGGGTTACCCGATCGACCTCATGAACAAGGTGCGCAAGGGCCTGAACCACAAGGGCGCGTCGTTCCTGATGGTCTACACTCCCTGCCAGAAAGGCTTCGTGTACGAGACGCCGCGCTCGATCGATCTCGGCCGGCTCGTCGTCGAATGCGGGCTCTACCCGATCTGGGAATGGAACAACGTAAAGCGCGAATATGATTACAGTTTCCGCCCGCAAAGCATGCGGCCGGTATCGGAATACTTGAAGCTGCAAGGCCGCTTCGGCCACTTGCACGCCGAGCACATCGCCACACTGCAAAGGTTCGCCAACATGCAGTGGCAAATGATGGGCGTCCCTCTTCCCGAGGCCTTGATCAAGGCCACGGATGCGAAAAATCTGGTGAACATGGGGGCTGCGGAAGCGGCGGCCACCGTGGCGGAGACTGTATGAGCGCGAACAATCCCAATCCCCTTCCTGCAGGTGAAGTGCAGGATTTGTATGCCGTAAGCGAAGGAAAGAAGCACGGGGCGACGCGCGAAGTTCGCCCCGAAGCGGCTTTTGACAAATTCTATACCGTCACGCGCGTGCATGCCGGCGACGCGATTCTGAACGACAACTGGCACACGAACGAAGTGTTCAGCCACGCGCGGAACAATTTCGAGGGCTACACCTTCGCGATGCGCACGCTCGAAGCCTGGGGCGCGATTTTCCAGAACGACCACCGAGCTTACTACACCGCGGGCGGCCGCATCTGGGTTTTGGATCTGGAGCCGTCCGAAGGCAAGAAGCCGAGATTGCCCGGCAACTACGCCACGAAGTAGCCTCCGGTTGCGGCGCATCCTGCTCATCGACGACACGCCCGAGATCGCCGAGCTTTTGTCGTTCGCTCTGCGCGATCGCGGCTTCGAGGTCTTCGCCTCCGGCTTCGCCGACTCCGTGAATGATCTGCTGGTGGAGCAGCGCGCCGACGCGCTTGTGCTTGACTGTTCGGTGTACGACATGAGCGAGTCGCTCTTCGATACCGTCCGCAACGACCCGAATCACGCCGAGCTTCCCGTCGTCATCATCAGCGATACTCCCGAAGAGGCGGACAAAAGTCTCAGTGCCCGTGACGCCAAGAAAGTCATGCTGATCCCAAAACCATTCACCGGAGCGCAAGTTGCAAGAGCGCTAACTGAACTGCTCGCCTAGCGCGGATCGAGACAGATATGGCTTCCTGGAGCATGGACAACTGGCGGTACGTCGAGCGCCAGGCCGTAACCGACCCGAAAGGGAGGCAATGGTCTGTGGCCCTGATGGACATCCTGGGACAGGAAGGCGATCCCGAGATGCCCAGCAAGCTGCTCGAACTTCAATATTCTTCGGGACGGTTTTTCACGCTCATCTATTCGGCCACCGGAGTCGTGGTATATGAACGCGGCTACCCGTCGCTTCCAGAAGCAACAAATGCCTACGAGCGCCTGATCGTGGACGTTATGGATGGCGTCCTCGATCCATCGGTGCCTGTGTTTCGGGAAGATTTGGAAGACTGACGTTCAGAATCGAATCGTGCGGCTGAATTCGGCGATGCGATAGAGCGAAGAGAATTTTAAGCGCGTCCGTTCGCATGATTTCGAGACGGCTTGCGCACTGGGTCTTCCCCCGATAGTTCCGCCAACACGATCGGTGCGCGATCGGGAAATTCAGCGATGATGCGCACTTCCCCGCCCATCGCCTTAACCGTCTTCCGCAGGGTCGAAAGCAACAGATCGCTGCGTTTTTCAAGCCGCGAGACGCTGTCCTGGGTGATCCCGAGCCTCTTGGCGACACGGGCCTGCGTGAGCTTGCGGGCCTTTCGGAGATCGCGCAAGCTCATTTCCTCGGCGATTATCTCGGTCGCGCGGGCCTCTACCTTCTTGCGCTCAGCTGGGCTCAGCTTCCGAATGATTTCATTCGCGTTCACAGGCATGGTTACGTTCTCCTTCCAATCCGGGTAAGATGGGCGTCATAACGCTTGTCGGCCTTCCGTATTAGTTGGCGATAGAAACGCTTTTCGCTCCCGCCGGATTTGTCTCCGGCCACGAGCAGAATCGCCTTCCGCACGGGGTCAAAAGCGAAAGCCACTCGCCATTCACCATCTGCTGCGCTGAATCGCAATTCCTTCATATTGGCGTGGCGGGAGCCATTCAGAGTGTCAACGCGTGGCCGACCTAACTGTGGTCCAAATTCCTGTAACACAAGGGCCAAAGCGAGAAGCTCATTGCGGACACTTTGGGCGAGCAAATCAAATTCCGGTTTAAATTCATCGGCCATCTCAACGGCCCATTTCACGGTCATAATATGACATATACTCCATATGATGTCAAGTCCATATTACAAGCCACGGATATTGCCCGGGGCAGGAGGGAATCAGACGACGCAATTTAAAAATCTATGGGGCCTTGAATATTTCCGGCAAAGCGTCGGCCGCGCGGCCCATGGCGCGGGCGAGGCTGAGCTTGGCGATGTTGTAGGCGAAGACGCCGTTGATATAGTCAAATTCGGCGTTGGTCACCTCTTCCTGCGCCTGCACGTACGTCACATTGTCGATGACGCCCGCTTCCTTTTTTTGGCGCGTCAGTTCGAGCGCTTCCTTATTGACATCGACATTTTTTTGCCCGACTTCCACCTGGCTGGCGGCGGCTTGCAAATCGAGGTAGGCGCTGCGGACGTCGCTCTCGATCTGGCCTTTCAGGTCTTCATACTCGGCGCGTCGCTGGGCGAGTGCGGCGTCGGATTGCTGAATGTCGGCCTCGGTGCGGCCGCCTTGCCAAATCGGAATTTTCAGGCTGGCCGTGGCGGTGTAGGTGGTTTGCAACTGGCTGGGGTTGACGCCGATGCCGCCGTAGTCGGCGGTGGCCCCGAGCGAGGGGTAACGCTCGGCGCGGGCAGCGGCGTGGGCGCGTTCGGCGGCTCGTACCTGAGCGTCGGCGGCTTTCAAATCGGCGCGCTGCTGATAGGCTTGCGCGAGCGCCTCCTCGACAGCTAGCGGAGCGGCTGGCGAGAAGGGAACTTCGTCCGTGAGGTCGTATTGATCGTTCGCCGGAAGGCCGATCATGCGCGCGAGATTTATTTTTTGCTTGGCCAAATCGTTTTTGAGCGAAAGCAGCCGCTGCTGGTGCGTCAGAGCCTGCACCTGGCTGCGGTCGGCGTCCACTTTGGCGATGAGCCCCTGTTCATTCTGCTGTTTGCTCTGATCGTATCCGGCATTCGCGCTATCGAGCTGCGCTTCTTCCGAAGCCATGCGCGCCCTCGCCGCAATCGTTTGCAGGTAGGCGCCGCCGACGGCGAGCACAATCAGTTCGCGCGCGTCCTGCGCCGAATAACGATTTGCATTCGCGACATCGCGCGCCGCGCGGTAATTGTTGATTGCCGTGAGATCGAGAAAAGTCTGCGAAAGATGCGCGCGAAGATCGATGTAGTTGAATGGGCCGATTACCGCGGGAATCGCGAACCCCGAAAAATTGAATCGGAAACCGAGCGCCTTCAGGTCGGTGGTTTGCACGTTTTCGTTTATTGTGCCGTTCAGGTTCGGGAGCAAGCTGCTGAGCGCCGCCCTGCTTTGTCCCTGCGCTTGCCGCAGAGCCTGAGTCGCGCCTGTTTCGCCGAGGTTGTACGCAAGCCCGCGCTGAACCGCTTCCCGCAAGCCTAGCTTTCCGTTGAACGGCATCTTGGCAATGCCGGGGGTGCTTCCCGCGTAGGCGCCTTGCACCTGCACGCTCGGACTCAGCGTGTTCACTGTGGCTGTGGTGCTCGGCGCAGGCGCCTCGGAAGTTCTTACAGTGCCGCTCGTTTGAGCCGATCGTCCGGAGAGCGGAAGTTGCACGGCCTGCGTGCTCCCCGATTGTCCGGGCGGCGGGCCGAGTTGCGCGAAGACCGGCGCGGCGAGCAATAGCGCCGCCGCGAGAAAAGGAACCACGCCGGCCAAGCGCTGGCCGCCCAGATTCGAGAAATGACTTGAGAAAAATCGAGCTTCTATTTGATTGCACATAAGACTCCCTTGAGCCGGGCCTAGCTAAGTTGTTTTCTGAATCGCGAAATGCTCAGCGCAACGAGCACGACGGTGAACGCCAAAAGCGCGAGGAAATTGGGCCATAGCGTGCCGATTCCGCTTCCCTTCAACATCGCGCCGCGAGAGATCACCCCGAAGTGTTGAATAGGATTGAATTGCGCGACGGGCTGGAGCCATTTCGGCATCGCTTCCACCGGCGTGAAGGCCCCGGAGAGCGACGTCAGTGGAGGGTTGACGAAAAAAAGCGTGAGCTGCGCCTGCCGAGCCGACTTTGTGAACGTGGCGATGAACGTGCCGATGCTGATTCCGCATAACAGGCAAAGGGCCGCGGCGGCGATGACCAATAAAACATTTCCGCGGAAGGGAATTCCGAACACCACGCGCATGATCGCGATCGCCAGCGTGCCCATCATGCAGAGCAGCACGAAGAGCGGAAAAAGTTTTGCGACGATGATCTGAGTTGTCGAAGCAGGGGACATCAATAGCTGCTCGAGCGTGCCGGCCTCGCGCTCCTTCACAATCGCCGCCGCGGAAATCAGCGAGCCGTTCAGAATCAGGAGCACCCCGAGAATGCCGGTTACGATAAACCACGTAGGTTCGAGCCCGGGATTGTACAAGTAGGCCGGATGCAGCAGGACCATGCCGAGGCGGCTCACGTTCGGCGCGGCTATCTCCTGAAACCGCGCGTGAATCCCTTCTCCCGCGAGCGTCTGGTTGTAAGACGCGATCACGCCTTGCGCGTATCCTTCGCCGATCGTAGCCGTGTTGGAATTCATGGCGTTCAGCAGCACCTGCACGGTGGCGGGCCGGCCGCGCTGCAAATCGCGCGCGTAGTCGTAAGGGATCACGAGCCCGGCATCCAGATTGCCGTCCGCAATCTTTTTGCTCATTTCGTTCACGTCAATGTAGCCCCCGGCGCCTTTGAAGCTTTTGCTTTCGGTCATGATCGCGACCAGCTCGCGGCTTTCGGGAGTCCTGCTGTCATCCACAACGCCGAGGCGCAGGTTGCTGACAGTCGCATTGAGCGCGAATCCGAACAGAAGCAATTGCAGCGTCGGCGGCAGGATCAACGATATGGCCAACCGACGATCACGCAAGATCTGGCGAAACTCTTTGCGGATCAAGGCCAGCATGCGGTAACCGAAGAATGCGCGAATCTTATTCATGGCTTAGTCCTTCAACTGCATGCGCCGCATGTTGCGCCACGCAATGAAATAAAAAATGGTGCCCGTAAGGGCGATCGCAAGAACTTTGAGCCATACCGACGGCCAGCCTCCGCCAGCCAAGAGGGCGTCGCGCACGATTTCAATGTAGTAGCGGCCCCAGACGAGGTTGGAAATCCAGCGAATGCCCGCGGGGATATTTTGAACGGGGAAGAGCAATCCGGACAGCATGTACACCAGCAGGAATCCGGTCAGCGCAACCGCCTGCATCGCGGCTACCTGGCTCGGAATCGCCGCGCCGATCAGGTTTCCGAAGGCTGTCACGGTAAACATGTACAGAATCGTGGCGACAAGAAACGGCGTGGGATCGCCGGCGAAGCGCAGCCCGAAGCCCATGAACAAAATAGACATCATGATGATGGCTTCGGCGGTTGCCACGATCATGAACGCGGCAATCTTGCCGAGCAGAAATTCATGCGCGGAAATATTCGAGACGTAGACCTGAAGGATCGTCTTCTGCTCGCCTTCCTTTGACATGGCCAGCGTCGCCAGCAGCGGCGGAAAAAGGGACATGGCCAGGACGAAGATTCCGGGCCCATAGAACTTCTGTGACGAGCGGCTCGGGTTGTACCACAACCGGATCGCCGCGGTGACGGCTTGCGGGCGGGTCGCTCCCGCGTTTTCCGCGTTGTACGCGCGAACGATTTGCGCCGCATCGCCCGAGATGATTTGCGCGGTATTCTCGTCCGAGGCATCGACCAGAATCTGCACCGTGGCGTCTTCGCCGCGCGCGATCCGGCGCCCATATTCTTCCGGAATGATCAGCGCGCCGCGCGCTTTGTTGGATGCGAAAGCCTCTTCCGGCTGTTTGTCCGTGGGCCATGAGGCGACGTGGAAGCTCAGCGACTGGCGAAACGCGTCAACCAATTTCTGGGATGCCTGCGATTGATCGAGGTCCTGCACGATGATGGGAAGATCCTTCACGGTCAGAGAGATAGCTGTCGTCTGCAGCAGCAGCAAAATCACGGGCAGCAGGAGCGCCAGCATCACCGCCAGGCGGTCGCGAAGAAGTTGCGTCAACTCTTTTTGGGCTTGCGCCAAAATTCGCCGCATAATTTAACTCCCCTACTCCTCCGTGCCGATCTTGCCGCGCTCGCGGGCCTGCTCCACCACGCTGATGAATACGTCTTCCAGCGAGAAGCGCCCTTCGCGCGCCTCGAGCACTTGGACTCCTCCAGCTTCCAGCTTTTGCGCGTTCTCGCGAATGCCGGCGTCGACTTCACCATCCGTGATGATGTGAAGCCGATTGCCGAACAGCGCAACACGCCAGTGCTGCGTTTCAGATTTCAAAAGATCGGCCGCGCGTTGCGGCTGGTCCACGCGAAATTCCAGCAGGTGGCCGCGCTGTCGCGCTTTGATTTCGCTCGGCGTCCCCTCCACGAGCAGTTCGCCCGCCACCATAAAGCCAAGCCGGTTGCACTGTTCCGCTTCCTCGAGGTAGTGCGTGGTCACGAGCACGGCGGTGCCCGCGTCGGCGAGGCGGTTGATCATCATCCAAAACGCGCGGCGGGCCAGGGGATCGACGCCCGAGGTCGGCTCGTCGAGAAACACAATGCCGGGCTCGTGCATGATGGCGCTGCCGAACGCCACGCGCTGCTTCCAGCCGCCCGGCAAACTGCCGGTGACTTGATTTTCTTTCCCTTCGAGTCCGGAGAATTCGAGTACCCAGCCTTCCTTCTCCTTGAGCTCTTCCGCGGGGACGCCGTAGACGCCGCCGAAGAAGTCCAGGTTCTCCGCGATCGAAAGGTCGTCGTAGAGCGAAAACTTTTGCGACATGTAGCCGATCTGCTGCCGGATTTCGGTCGAGCGAAATGCGCCGCGCTCGCCGGCAAGCTGCATGTTTCCCGTGGAGGCTTCCAGCAAGCCGCACAGCATCTTGATCGTCGTTGTTTTTCCCGCGCCGTTGGCGCCCAGCAATCCATAAATTTCTCCATAGCGCACGTGCAGGCTCACGTCGTGCACCGCGGTGAAGGAGCCGAATTGCTTCGTGATGTGCTCCGCGCCGATCGCGATCTGGCCGCGCTTGTCCCTGTGGTCGCGGCGGGAAGGGAAGGGCGTGTCCCGCATTTCCTGGCTGAGGGAACGGAGCGTTGCCACAAACGTGTTTTCAAGCGTTGGGGCATCCACGCGCACGCTATCGATCGTGATTCCTTCCGCGTGCAAGACTTCTTCCATCTTCCGCTGCGCGGCTTCGGGAGAATGCGACAGCAAATCCAGGCGATCTCCGAAGCGCTGCACGTCAAAGATTTCACTGTTGGGTCCTACTACTTTGCTTACGGCTCGCAGGGCTTTGCGGAGGTCAGACGTGCCCAGTTCGATGCGCTTCGCGTGCAAACTCGCGCGAAATTCATCCGGCGTGCCGATTTGCAGGATCTCGCCGAGATGAACCAAAGCAATGCGATTGCACCGCTCCGCTTCATCGAGATACGGAGTGGCGATCAGCACGGTGAGGCCCTGCCCCGCGAGGTGAGCGAGCGTGTCCCAAAACTCCCGCCGGGACACGGGATCCACGCCCGTCGTCGGTTCATCCAACAGCAGGATGTCCGGCTCGGAAACGAGCGCGCACACGAGGGCCAGCTTCTGCTTCATGCCGCCGCTCAACTGCGCCGCCAGACGCTTGGAGAAGCGGTCCATGTCAAACATTTTCAAATACCGGGCGCCGCGCTCGTCGATTTCCGCGGGAGGAACATGCCGCAATTCGCCGATGTAACGGATGTTTTCGGTCACGCTCAGGTCGGGATAGAGGCTGAACGTTTGCGTGAGGTATCCGGTCCGCGAACGCGCGTCGCGCGCCGGTCTTCCGAAAATCTCCGCGGTGCCGCCCGTGGCTTCCATCACTCCGGCGAGAATTTGAAATGTGGTGGTTTTCCCCGCGCCGTCGGCGCCGATCAGGCCGAAGATTTCCCCGCGTTGCACCTCGAAGGAAATTCCGCGCACGGCTTCGAGAGCGCCGTAGTGTTTCCTGAGGCTGCGAACATCAATGGCAGCTCCTGAAGCCGCGACGTCGCGCGCGCGAGGATTTTCCAGATCCGCAGCGGCAGCATTCATTGCGCGGCTCGTTTGTGCGGCGGCCACGCATTGCCGTTCGTCAGGATTTCGCCGTCAGCGGGCATGCCGGGTTTTGCGAAGCCGATTCCCTGCGTCAGTTGCACCTTGACGCCCACCACCTGTTTCACGCGATCGTCGCGGAAGTAAGTATTTTCAGGAGTGAAGGTGGCTTGCGGATCGATTCGCAGAACGGATCCGTCCAGCGGTTGATTCGAATTCGAGTCGAGAAAAACATGCGCGGGTTGGCCGATTTTTACTTTGCCAATTTCGCCTTCCGGAATAAAACCGCGGAGATACACTTTGGAGAGATCGAGCAGCGTCACGATCGCCGTGCCCGCCTGGACCACTTCACCGGGTTCGGCGGCGCGTGTGAGTACGGTGCCGGAAAACGGCGCGAGCACGGTCAAATCAGCCCGATCGGCCTCCGCCTGTGCGAGCTGCGCC
>DATNIO010000290.1:0-4864 GCA_035604385.1 Verrucomicrobiia bacterium
GCTCGATGTGCGGCCCGAAATTCTGCTCGATGAACGTGACGCAGCTGGCGGAATCGGCGGGCGGGCAGGACCAGTCCGAGCGGCAACAGAAATTTGTGGAGCTATTGGCGAAGATCGAGAAGTAGAAGCAAGTAGCACAGACTTCAGCCTGTGGGGGTTCGTTCCGCAGCCAAGGCCGCACGCGCTAGCCAAGATCAGATGGAAACCCACAGACTGCCCTTCAGAACTGCTCAGGGTAAAAAGTCTGTGCTACTAAAATCCAAATCCCTAAAATCAGATTCCTTATCCATCAACACAATTTCCAATGCCAGAACCCGCCGATAACGAAGCACTCCGCGAAGAATTCAACCGCTGGGCCGAGGCCGACCGCGGCGAAGGGATGGAGGAAGAACATCTCCCCATCGTCCTGCCGGTCCTTGACCAGATGAATCTAGCCAGGGACGAAAATATCCTCGACGTAGGCAGCGGCGTAGGCTGGCTCGTCCGCATGATGGCTGAGCGTGTTCCTGAGGGCCGCGTCATCGGCATGGATATTTCCGACGAAATGGTGCGCCGGGCGCGACGTAAGCACGTCGCAGTGGAAAACGCCATGTTCGTGGTGGGCGCGGCGGACGAGATTCCCTGGGACGCAAACTTCTTCACGCATGCGATTTCCGTCGAGTCAGCCTATTACTGGCCCGACCCGGCGCGCGGCCTGCGCGAAATCCACCGCGTGCTGCGCGAGGGCGGCACGGCGTGGATTCTGATCAACTTCTATTTTGAGAACCCACATTCTCATCAATGGGCCAGCCAGTTTGCATTGCCCGCGCAATTGTTAAGCGCCGGCGAGTGGGAGGCATTGTTCCACGATGCGGGGTTCACCAACATCGCGCATCGCCAGATTCCCGATCCCACACCCGCGCCCGAATCCTACTCGGGCCGATGGTTTCAAGATGCTGCCCAGATGCGCGCCTTCCGCCAGGCGGGCGCACTGCTTGTTTATGGGACAAAGACAGAGCTGTGAATCAGCGGGTCAGCAACGTTGTGCGGAAGCGAGTCGAAACCCCGCCAAAGTGATAGTCTATGCTGATAGGGGAAATTGGCGTACTTGTTTGACTCGCCTTGCCGAGGATGGATATACTCCCCATTCCTTACGGACTAGAGGAGACACATGGGCGTTCTCGATCAGCGGTTTGAAAAAAACTTCATGATTTCTTCGGTGGACTACGTGTTCAATTGGGCGCGCAAGTCCGCCATCTGGCCGCTGACCTTTGGCTTGGCGTGTTGCGCCATCGAGATGATCGCCTCGACCACGTCGCGCTTTGACATTGCGCGGTTTGGCGCCGAAGTGTTTCGCCCTTCTCCGCGCCAATCGGACTTGATGATCGTCGCCGGCACGGTAACCCTGAAGATGGCCCCGGTGCTCAAGCGCGTGTGGGATCAGATGCCCGACCCCAAGTGGTGCATCTCAATGGGCGCCTGCTCGAGCGTGGGAGGCCCATTCAACGCCTATTCCGTGCTCCAGGGCGTCGATCGGATCGTTCCCGTGGATGTTTACGTGGTTGGGTGCCCGCCGCGCCCGGAAGGCTTGATCTATGCGCTTTTGAAGCTGCAGGACAAGATCGACCAGATGTCGCTGGCGAAGCGGCCCACGGAAATCCGGCTACACCCCGGCATGGCGGAGGATTTTAAGCGCAACGTGATGGTCGCGCAGACGCCGTCGCCGCGCTGAAACTGCTGTAGCCCGCGTCTTCAGATGCGGGGATTTCCAGCGAAATTGAGGAAACCCTCGCCTCTGAAGAGGCGAGCTACAAAACGGGGAATTCCAGCGGACGTGTGAACCTCTCGCCTCGGACAAACTGGGGCGTGGAACAAAGCCTGACAATTTCAACAATCCGCTGAAGGAGTTGGCAAATGGGTTTTGTGCGTGCGGCGCGGAAAGACGAGATCCCCGCGGGCTCGATCCGCGAGTTTCAAGTAGATGGCCTGACCGTGGCTATCGCTAACATAGGAAGCAAGTTCTACGCGATCAACAATACATGTCTGCACCGGGGAGGCCCCCTGGGCCAGGGTCAGCTCCAAGGCGTCGCTGTTACCTGCCCCTGGCATGGCTGGCAATACGATGTGACCACCGGCAAGCTCGTCATGAATCAAGCGATCGGTGTGAAGACGTACACGCTCGAGGTAAGGGGCGAGGACATCTGGATTGAAGCGTCGTAGTTCAAGGTTCCCCTAGAAGTTAAACCTCATCCTAAGTTATTAAGAAATAAGGACATAATCTCCAACTGACCACGAAATGCGGTCCAAAAATCTCTTGAGTCCGATTTTCGGGATTCTGCGTCTAATTGTATAGGGCTGAGGAATCACGGGTTAATCCCTTTACGGGACAACCCAGAAATGCACGAATTTTTGCACAACGGGCGAGGTCCCGTGTATAGTGTCCGACCGACTACACTCTCGGAGAACGATCATCATTCGGAGGCTGCCCGGTTTGACGACAATTCGCCCACCGGCAAAGAAGGGCCATTGGATTTTTTCGGTCAATCCGCACCAATATCATTGGGATACGCTATTTGTGAAGGGCAAGGAGATGTGGAGGGGGGCAGGGTCGCGTCCGGATGCGATTCGCGCCCTGAAACAGGTGCGCAAGGGTGACCGCGTGCTTTGCTACCACTCCGCGCCCGAGAGGGCTCTGTACGCGATAGCCGAGGTTACGCGCGATCCTTACCCGGACCCCCACGACCGGGAATCGAAAATGATGGTTGCGGACTTGCGCGCCATGGAGCGGCTGCCCCGCCAGATTCCGCTTGACGAGCTTCGGAACAACGCCTCCGTTCGAAAGGTCAAGTTCCTGAAGAACGTGCGCTTGATCATTTCGCCCGTTACGGAAGACGAGTATCAGGAGATCTTGCGGATGGCGGGCATTGTTGCGACTCCGGGCCTCCCTTTGCCGTGATTCGTGACTTGTGATTGGTAATTCGTGAACTCCCTTTCCCATTGATGGTTGCGGGTGTGCTTTCCGCGGAATCCTCCGATTGTTGGCTCTCCGATGGTCACCGAATAATTGTGCTATTTTGAATGAGACCTTCCGATGCCTGAACTTCCTGAGGTTGAAACTGTTGTGCGCGGATTGCGATTGTCGCTGCCGGGGCGCAGCGTTGTCGAAGTGCGGTTCGGCAAAACGGACTTCGTGGAGGACTCCGCAGCGATTGCGGAACGCCTGCCCGGAATGCGGATATTGGAGGTCACGCGCCTGGGCAAATTCATCTGTATTGGGCTCCAGGCCTGCGGAGCACAAGTCACTTCGCTTTCGCAGGTCTATCTCATCATTCACCTCGGAATGACCGGTCGATTGACTGTGATTCATTCCGGCGAATCGGTTGCACCTCACACGCATGGCTTTTTTGTTCTCGACGATGGCCGCGAGCTGCGCTACACGGACATCCGCCGCTTTGGCCGCATGCTTCTCGTGCCCGAATCGAAGTTGGCGGAATTCACGGGACAATTGGGCCAAGAGCCGCTCGAGATCAGCGCGGATGAATTCTGCCGAAAACTTGGATCGAGGCGGGCTCGCGTCAAGTCGTTGCTGCTCGACCAAAGGGTCTTGCGCGGGATTGGCAATATCTATGCGGACGAAAGCTTGTTCCGCGCGCGCCTCCATCCGGCACGTATCGCGGAAAACCTGACGAAGAAGCAGCTCCTGGCGCTTCACGGCGCAGTCCGACAGGTTTTGGGCGAAGCCATCCGTTCCCGCGGCTCTTCCATTTCAGACTACGTCGATTCCAACGGCAATCGCGGCGAATTCCAACTGAAGCACCGGGTCTACCAGCGCGACGGGAAGCCGTGCTTTCGTTGCAAGGCAAGAATCAAGTGGATGATCGTGGCAGGCCGAAGCAGCCACTTTTGTCCAACTTGCCAGCCCGCCCCACGGAACCGCAGAGTCTCACAGAAGAACGAGAAACCACAGATGCACACAGATAAACACGGATAAAAAACAACAAGAAAAAACCACTATCATCTTCACGTGAAGCTTCTTCTTATCTTTTATCAGTGTTCATCCGTGTGCATCTGTGGTTTCATTTGTGGTTCAGTTTAAACACTGCAGCCGGAGGGGAAGCGTGCGCGCCGTCGTTCAACGTGTTACCCGCGCTAGTGTCACCGTGGACGGCCGGGTTGCCGGAGAAATTCGCGCGGGCCTTCTGGTCCTGCTCGGCGTCAGCCGGACGGACAATCTCGAATCGGCGCCGTATCTCGCCGAGAAAATCGCCAATCTGCGGATTTTTTCCGATGAGGCGGGCAAGATGAACCTGTCGCTGCTCGACATCGGCGGCTCCGCGCTGGTGGTCTCGCAGTTCACTCTGTATGGCGACACGCGAGGGGGGCGCAGGCCTTCGTACATTCAGGCCGCTCCGCCGGAGGAAGCCAGCCGTCTCTACGAGGAGTTTGCCCGTTCGATGCGCGCGCTCGGCGTAACGGTGGAAACCGGGGTGTTCCAGGCGCATATGCAGATCGAGCTGATCAACGACGGGCCGGTCACGATTCTGCTGGACTCCGAGAAGACCATTTGAGCGCGCGATTTCCCGGGCCGCGCGGAGTGATGGATCGGAGCTAGCTGTGAAAATCGGATTGGTATTTATATCGGAGGGCGATACAATATGATGGTGTCCACCGGCATGATGACGGCCGCGGAATTCCGCGCCCTCGCGGAGTTCCGATACCAAATACGGATATTCCTGAACGGCAGCGAGGAGGCGGCGCGCAACGCGGACCTCGAGCCGCAGCAGTATCTGCTCATGCTGGCCCTCCGCGGGCTGCCGGTCGGCCGCGAGCCCAGCATCCGGGAGATCGCCGAACGGATGCAGTTGCGCCACCACAGCGTCGTGGA
>DATNIO010000291.1:0-35780 GCA_035604385.1 Verrucomicrobiia bacterium
CATCCGGTTCACACTGCCAAGATTCATCTCACAGTGGGTTGGGATTGCGCTGCGGGGACGACGGCCCCGAGAAATCGGGTTCGTAAGCGCTCTACCCAACCCGCCAAAACCTTCACGAAGCACCAACAAAAAGCCTCAACACAGAGCACACAGAGAAAAGCGGAGAATTTCGTATGGTTCTCCCGTCCGCGACTGTCGGCTCGGTGATCTCCGTGGAATCTCTCCGTGTTCTCTGTGTTTCAGATTTTTTGCTTGGTATAGCGCCGGTTATTTGAGATACGTCCGGACGATTTCGATGAGGTCGTCCGCGGCTTCCTCCGCGGATTTCGTTTTCCGGGGCATGTGGTTGCGGATGTGATCCTCCATCAATTCGCCCATGAGGCTGTTGATGGCGCCGCGCGCGGCGGAGAGGCGCTGCAGGACCTCGGCGCAGGGCTCGTCCTGATCCAGGGCGCGCCCGACGGCTTCGAGCTGCCCCACAATTTTCTTGGTGCGGGTGACCAGATCCAGCTTTTCTCTCGATAAATGCGACATTTTTTCTTGACTACCCTATGGGGGTATGGTATCAGAGATTCAGGCCGCGCTGCAACGGCCCGAAAGGAAATTAGAACGCATGGATATTCCAGTCCAAGAACCGGAACCTCCGGGTCGTTCCAGCCTCCCGGACCTCCGCCCCGAGCGAGCATAGCACAAGCTGCCGTGAATCCAGTTTCTGCTCCGCCCGGGTGAATGAAAAAACCGAGCGAGCGGGAATCCGCGATGCCGCGGAAGAAAATCCCCTCCTGAAAAATGGTTTTACCGGAAGAGGCGCCGGAGCCCGGTCAGGACACGCGTGAATTTAATGGAGGGGATCATGTTTGATTTCATTTTCAATTGTAAGAATTCCGTGCCGCGCCCAAGCCTGTACTGCGTTTGGATTCGCGCGCACGAAGGCGAGAACGCCCCGCTCATCCAGGTGTGGATCGATCCGTCGATGTCGATGTTCGACTCGCAGGCCAGGGTGCATGAGCCCGATCTCGCGGCGGCAAACGCCGAGACGCAGGTCGCTCTGACCAATGAGGGCAAATCATAGATCGTATCCGGAGGGGCGGGCAGCCCCTCCCCCGGTTTTAATGTTCTGTTCATCTCGCATTGATGTAACGCCATGATTTAATCGTCGAACGGAAATGATGACTGAATCGTGAAAACATGCGCCGGCGTGCCGCCCGATCCGCCGGCGGATTCGCAGTAAGGCGAGGAGGATTCATGCGGTGGTCAGTTCGATTTGCGTGCGGCGGGTTGTTTCTGACCGCAATTTCCGCCGGAAGCGTCTTCGCTCAGTCTTCGCTGACGTGGCAAGAGGTTCGAGACAAATTCGAGGCGGCGAACCCCTCCCTACGGGCAGGGCAAATTGGTATCGATGAATCCCGAGCTCAGGAAATCACCGCGTATTTGCGGCCGAATCCGGGTCTCGGGCTGACCGTTGACCAAATCGATCCCTTCAATGGCGGACCCTCTCATAGCACGTTCGGGACAGTCCTATCCGTGGCAGCCGTCAGCTATTTGCACGAACGGCAGCATAAGCGGGAACTGCGCCAGGAGAGCGCGCGGGATGCGACGACGATCGCTACCTCGGGGCAGGCGGACCTGGAGAGAAATCTGATTTTCAGTTTGCGGACGGCATTCGTCGAGACGCTGCAGGAAAAAGCGGTCCTCGACCTCGCGAAGGAAAATCTCAAGTATTACGACCGCGTTCTGGAAGTGAATCGCGATCGCTACCAGGCCGGTGGCATCGCACAAGTGGATTTGGACCGGCTCGAATTGCAGCGCGTGCAATATGAATCGGATCTGCAAACGGCGGAAGTGAATCTGCGGACGGCAAAGATTCAGCTTCTCGCGCTCTTGAACGATCGGTCGCCGGTCGAGCAATTCGACGTGACCGGTCCGTTCGATTTTACGGCTCAAATCGCGCCGCTCGATATGATTCGTCAGAGTGCGCTCGATACGCGCCCGGACCTGAAGGCCGCGCTGCAATCCATCGAAAAGGCCAAGGCCGATCACCGGCTGGCGATTGCCAACGGGTCAACCGATCCCATCTTGGGCTTCGATGTCGGCCGCAATCCACCCATCGACGAATATATTGGATTCAGCGTGAACATCCCCCTGCGGATCTTTGACCGCAACCAGGGCGAAAAATTGCGCACTCAGCTGGACATCGATCGGAATGAAAAACTCGCGGAGGCGGCGCGGGCCCAGGCGTTCAGCGATGTGGATTCCGCGTATGCCACGGTGCAGAGCACCGTCATTCTTCTCCAGCCCTACAAGGACCGCTATCTCCAGCAGGCCTCGAGAGTCCGTGACACGATTTCATTTTCTTACGACAGCGGCGCCGCTTCTCTTCTCGATTTTCTGAATGCCCAGGCCGATTATCGCAGCGTGCAACTCAACTACTTGAATCTGATTGCCTCGTATTTGGAAGCAGCCAGCCAATTGAATCTTGCCGTGGGACGCGAGGTCCTCCAATGAGACGCGCAGGCTTTGAAACACTCGTTCTTTTTTTCCTGCCGGGCTTGCTCTTGTTCGCGGGTTGCGAAGGCGCGCAAAACGATCAGAATGCGGGAGCGCCGCCGCCGCTGAAAGTGGAGCGCGCGGAGGATGCCAACGTTTTTCAGGTGGATCATCCCGAGCAGTTTCCGCTGACTGCCGCGGTGGCGCATTCCGCCACATCACAGCTAAAAGTCACCGGCACCGTGACTCCCGATATTTCCAGGAATGTGCCGGTGATTTCCCTGGCGAGCGGCCGTGTCATCGAGATCGCCGCGCGCCTGGGAGACACTGTGCAGAAAGGCCAAGTCTTGCTGCGCGTGCAAAGCGCGGATATTGCCGGGGCATATTCCGACTATCAAAAAGCGGTCGCGGATGAACAGCTCACGCGCACGCAGTTAGACCGGGCCGAGCGCCTCTACGCCAAAGGTGCAATCTCCTTAAACGATTTGCAGGTTGCACAGGATACGGAAGCCAAGGCCAAAGTGGATGTGAAGACAACGACTGGGAAGCTCCGATTACTCGGCAACACCGATCTTGACCAACCTTCCGATATTGTCGAGATTCGCGCTCCGGTTTCCGGCGTCATCACCGATCAACAGGTGACCAACGCCGCGGGCGTGCAGAGCCTTGGCACCAACCCGTTTACCATCTCGGACCTGTCGTATGTCTGGATTCTCTGCGATGTATACGAGAACGATCTTTCCAACGTGCATCTTGGGGAAAAGGCCGATATCCGCCTGAATGCCTATCCAAACGAAATGTTCACCGGAGTCATCAGTAGCGTGGGGCCCGTGCTGGATCCCAATATCCGGACGGCAAAAGTGCGCATCGAAGTACGCAATCCGGGACTGATGCGGGTGGGCATGTTTGTTACGGCGACATTCCATGGCCAAAGGCGGGAGACGCGCGCGGCCGTTCCCACCACTGCCATCCTGCATTTGCACGACCGGGATTGGGTTTATGTGCCCACCCCGGACAAGAAGTTCCGGCGTGTGACGGTTACTGCCGGCGGCATGCTTCCCGGCAACTTGCAGGAAATCGTTTCCGGAGTGGCGCCTGGCCAGCAGCTCGTGGCCGACGCGCTGGAATTCCAGAATACGGCGGAACAGTAATGATCCGTGCCATCGTCGATTTCGCGCTCAACAATCGCTTCATCGTTCTCAGCGTTGCCGTGCTCCTGTTTTTGTGGGGCATCGTCTCCTTTGAGAAACTGCCGGTGGAAGCCTATCCGGACGTGGCCAATACGTGGGTCCAGGTAATCACGCAATGGCCGGGCCGGGCCGCGGAGGAAGTGGAGCAGCAAGTCACGATCCCCATCGAAATCCAGATGAACGGGATCCCGCACCTTCAACACGTGCGCTCGGCTTCGCTGGCCGGGCTGTCGGTCGTCAATCTCATTTTCGATGACGACTCCGACAACGACAAGGACCGCCAGAAAACCCTGGAGCGGTTGGCGCAGGTGACGCTGCCGCCCAACGTTTCCGGGCAAATCGGCCCTGATTTCAGTCCGATCGGCTCCATCTATTGGTACACGGTGAAGAGCAGCAATCCCGCATATGACGTGATGGAATTGAAATCTATTCAGGACTGGGTCATCAGCAAGTACATCAAATCCGTGCCGGACGTGGTGGACGATTCGTCCTTCGGCGGCATCACGCGCGAATATCAAATTCGCATCGATCCCGACAAATTAGTCTCCTACGGCCTGAGCCTCGCGCAGGTCGAGCAGCAATTGACTAACGCCAATGCGAATGCGGGCGGAAGCTTTATCGAACAGGGAGCGCAGCAGATCAACGTCCGCGCGGTGGGTTTGGTCAGGAACGTCGGCGATATCGAAAAGACGGTCCTAAAGACGCAGAACGGGACGGCGTTGCGTGTGAAAGACATTGCCGTTGTCGAGCAGGGGCCGAAAATCCGCCTGGGCCAGATCGGAAAGGCCATTCATCGGGCGGATGGCGTGGTGGCCGATGACAACGACGTCGTGGAGGGCATCGTGTTCATGCGCAAAGGCGCGGACACGGGCACAACCATGGATGGAATCCATGCGGTCGTCCAGCAACTCAACGACCACATCCTGCCTTCGGGAGTAAAGATTGTTCCTTACTTAGATCGCGACGATTTGGTGCACTTCACAACGCACACCGTCCTGCACAACCTCACCGAGGGAATGATTCTCGTCGTTATCATTCTCTTCCTCTTCCTGGGGAATGTGCGCGGCGCGATCATCGTGTCCTTGACGATACCCTTCGCGTTGCTCTTTGCCTCCATTTGCCTCGACTTGCGGCACATCTCCGCGAACTTGCTTTCGCTGGGCGCGCTGGATTTTGGCATGGTTGTAGACGGCGCGGTGGTGATGGTCGAAAACATTTCGCGTCACCTCCATCACTACGAATCGGATCAAGACACGCCGCAGGACTTGATCCGTACGGCGGCGCATGAAGTGCAGCGGCCCGTCTTCTACGCCATCGCCATCATTATCACGGCGTATCTGCCGATCTTCACGCTGGAACGGGTCGAAGGAAAACTGTTCAAACCGATGGCCTGGACGGTTGCCTTCGCCTTGCTGGGCGCGTTGCTTTTTTCCATGCTGGTCATTCCGGCTCTGTCGAGTCTCCTGTTTCGATCGGGGGTCAAGGAGTGGGAAAACCCCGTGATGGCGCTTCTTACCCGCCACTACCGGAACGCGGTAACGTGGGCGGTGCGGCACCGCGCGTTCACCGTGGGATTGGCCCTCGTCGCATTCCTGTTCGCAATTTACCTGGCCTTCGGAGGGGTGATCGGATCGGAATTCCTTCCGCATTTGGATGAGGGCGCGATCTGGGTCCGCGGCACGATGGCCCCCAGTACCGGTCCGACGGAGGGCGCGCGCGTTGCTGAAAGGGCTCGCGAGGTGCTTTGTTCTTTCCCCGAGGTGCCCCAGGTAGTCAATCAGCTGGGCCGGCCGGATGATGGCACGGACACGACGGGCTTCTTCAACGCCGAGTTTTTCGTCGACCTGCTCCCGAAGGACAAATGGAGGCCCGTCTTCCACCAGGACAAGGATCAGTTGATTGCGGCCATGAATCACGAACTGGAAAAGATTCCGGGAGCGATCTGGAATTTTTCCCAGCCGATCTCGGACAACCTGGAAGAGGCGGTGAGCGGCGTCAAGGGCGCGCTGGCCGTGAAAATTTACGGAGACGACCTGAAAAAGCTCGAAGCGACCGGCGACCAGATCGTCGGCATCATGCGCGGCATACGCGGCGTGCAGGATCTTGGCCTCTTTCGCGTCCTCGGCCAGCCGAATCTGGACTTTGAAGTGGACCGCGATCAGGCCTCCCGCTATGGAATCAACGTCTCCGACGTGCAGGACGCAATTCAAACGGCAGTCGGGGGGAACGCGCTGACGCAGGTTCTGGTTGGAGAACAAAGATACGACCTGGTGCTGCGCTATTTGCCGGAATATCGGGATACCAGGGAAGCGATCGAAAAGGTTCGGTTGCTGTCACCCACTGGAGAGCGTGTCTCGCTGGCGCAATTGACCAAGGTCAGCGTCTCGGATGGCGGTTCGGAAATTTACCGGGAAGCGAACTCGCGATATGTGGCAGTGAAATATAGCGTGCGCGACAGGGACCTGGGCAGTACGGTGGAAGAGGCGATCAAGAAGGTCAACGCCGCAGTAAAGCTGCCGGCGGGATACACGATTGACTGGGCCGGCGAATATGAAAGCCAAAAGCGCTCGGAGCAGCGGCTCTTGACGGTGTTGCCGGTGACGATTCTGGTGATCTTTGTGATCCTGTACACCATGTTCAAATCGATGAAATGGGCGCTCTTGATCCTCACGAACGTGGCGATGGCCCGGCTGGGAGGCCTGCTCGCTTTGCTCGTTACGCATACAAATTTCAGCGTCTCTTCCGGCGTCGGCTTCCTCGCGCTCTTCGGCGTGTCGGTACAAACGGGCGTGATTATGCTTGAATACATCAATCAACTTCGGGCCACGGGCTATTCGATTGAAGAGTCCGCGGTGGAGGGCGCCGTTCTGAGGCTTCGGCCCATCATGATGACCATGCTCGTCGCCACATTGGGCTTGCTTCCAGCCGCGCTTTCCCATGGAATTGGGTCCGACTCGCAGCGCCCCTTCGCGATCGTCATCGTCGGCGGCCTGATTTCCGATCTGGTCATGAGTATATTTCTATTGCCGACGCTGTATGTTTGGTTCGCGCGCCGCGGCGATCACTTGCCGGAAGCCGCCAGGGAACTTGTCTAGCGGGCCGCTTCCAAATGCGAGGGAAGGACCGAAACACATGCAAAAAAAAGAAGTCTGCGCCCTGATCGAAAAAATAGGGATCATCCCCGCCATCCGGTCGTCGTCCGCGGAGGACGCGCACTTCGCCGCGGAAGCGGTCACGCGCGGCGGAATACCGATCGTGGAAATCACCATGACGGTGCCCGGCGCCATCGAAGTGATTTCCCACCTCGTGCGTTACCATCCCAGTCTGCTCGTGGGAGCCGGCACCGTCTTGAATACCGAGACGGCTCGCCAGTGCCTCGGCGCGGGCGCAAGCTTTCTGTCCTCCACTGGATTCAAGCCCGCCCTTGTGGAATTCGCGGCCAAGGAAAACATCGCCATGCTGCCGGGCGCGCTGACGCCGACGGAAATCCTGACGGCGTGGGAGGCCGGCTCCGAATTCGTCAAAGTTTTCCCGTGTGCGCAGGTCGGTGGGGAAGCGTATATCAAGGCCGTTAAAACGGCATTGCCCGAAATCCGCTTGATCGCCGCTGGAGGTGTAAATCAGCAGACCGCCGCCAATTTCATCCTGTCGGGGGCCAGTGCAATCGGCGTGGGGGCGGAATTAATCCCTCCGGAGGCGATTGAACGGCGGCAATCGGAACGAATCCAGGAATTGGCGCTCCGCTTTACGGAATTCGTGAAGCAAGCGCGAGATCGAATCGCAGCCGGAAAGAAAAGGGCTTCCGCCAGGAAGCGCTCGGACATTGAAAACTGCGAGGCGAAATGAACGTGCTTTAGATGGACGCGATCAGTGAGGGCAAGTTGTAGTCTCAGGTGCAATCTTTGTGGGTCGTGGCTTCAGCCGCGACATTCAATGGCCAGCAAAATTTGGGCTTTAGCCCCTGGAGCTCTTGTAAACACACACAGTACCTCCGCTGTCTTTTTCCCCCCATCGCGGAACCATGATGTGTTTTACTTCTTGTCGGAGGCACCGCTTCAACGAAACCAGTATTCGGCAGTGGAATGTTCTATTCTCCGACCAAATTCCCGCTGGCATTTTGCTGCCTGATCATCGCGTGGATTGCACCCGCCTCTTCCGGGTGGTGTCAGAGTCCGTCGCCGGACGAACCTCCGTCACAGACTGCTTCGGCTCCCGCGGATGATTCGTCTTCGGGTGGCCCGGTGACTCTTTTCCCGCACTCGGAATCGAGCCGCTTCTGGATCTCAGGGCAGGTAAATATCATTACGCAGTGGCACCCCGCGTTTCATTCCCCCTACCAGGGGCCGAACAGCCTTTCGCCCGAGGGGCAGGATGCCTCTTCGCGCGTGCTGACGCTCTTGACCGGCGCGGAGGCGAGCAGCACAACGGAATTTCTCCTCGACGTCCAGGAAACCGGCGGGCATGGGATTGGGGAAGCGCTCGGCCTTGCGGGCTTTACGAATCTGGACGTTGTTCGGAATCCGACGCTCAGCAAGGCGCCCTACGTGGCTCGCTTGATGTGGCATCAAATCATTCCGCTCAGCCGCGAGAAATCGCCTGCCGAGAGAACTCCGCTGTCGCTCTTCACGCAGTTGCCGGTGAGGCGCCTCGAAATTCGATTCGGCAAATTCAGCCTGGTGGATTTTTTTGATTTGAACACGTACGGCTCGGACAGCAATTTCCAGTTCATGAATTGGACGCTCGACAATAACGGCGCCTACGACTACGCCGCGGACACGCGCGGCTACACGTATGCCGCGATGGTGGAATACGATGATCGCCACTGGGCCGTGCGATTCGCGGAAGCGCTGATGCCCAAAGTCGCGAACGGCATTAACATCGACGCCGATCTCGGCCGCGCTCGCGCCGAAAATGTGGAATTCGAGCTGCACCATTCTTTCTTGCCGCGCCGCGAGGCTGTGCTTCGCCTGCTCGGCTATGCGAACCACGCCAACATGGGAATCTACAGCGTGGCCGTCGCGAATTTTCTCGCGGGCGACACGCCGAAGCCGGAAATCACGGCGCACCCTCTTCAGACGACCACCAAGTACGGTTTCGGTGCCAACGTCGAGCAGCCGCTTACGGACTGGCTGGGACTCTTCGCGCGATGGGGATGGAACGAAGGCCAGCACGAATCCTACGCCTACACCGAAGTGGACGAAACGGAACAAGTCGGCGCCCGCGCGCAAGGAGCCAGGTGGAAAAGAAAGCTGGATCGCGCGGGCCTCGCGTTCATTTCCAACGGAATTTCGCGCGACCACCAGGAATACCTGGCCCTCGGAGGCCTCGGATTCCTGCTCGGCGACGGCAAATTGAACTACGGCCGCGAGAACATTGTCGAAACCTACTACACGCTGCACGTCTGGCGTGGCATCATCACCTCGCTCGATGCGCAGTACATCGACAACCCCGGCTACAACCGCGACCGCGGTCCCCTGTTTGCGCCAGCGCTGCGCCTTCATGTCGAGTTTTGAGCCCCGAGTAGCACAGGCACTCTTGCCTGTGCGGGGTTTACGATCGTCAATGAAATGTGGACGCCCGGAAGTCGAGAATACCGCACAGGCAAGAGTGCCTGTGCTACTTGAACCGGCCCCTGCTCCGTCTCCTCCGCAAACGATTCAGGTGGCTTTTGGTGAAGTCTCTGCTGCGGCCGCGCCAGCCGCCGTCGGGGCGAACGCAGGCGCCTTTGGAATGATAATCCAGGCGAGGAAATAGGCGAGAGCGCCGCCAACAAAACCGCCGGGCACCACGGATAGCGCCACCCAGATCAACCGCACTATCGTGGGATCCACGTCCAAATATTCGGCGATGCCTCCGCACACGCCCGCTAACTTCTTTTCCGTGGCGGAAAGCGTCAGTTGCTTGTGTGAAGTCCTCTGGCGCTGCCGGGCGCCGCAAGAGGAACAAAAATCGGAAGAGTCGGCGATTTCTCTGCCGCAATGAATGCAAAACATGAGGTCACCTCCCGGAGACGGTCATTCGAACGGTGTCAGCCATTCCGAACTGCCTGTCCCCGCATTCTCATTCTAACGCTCGTTACTAACATAAGACGATGGGATGCAAATTTTCAGTGATTCCCGTCACGCAAATCCCCTTCATCGCAAGCGCGCGGTTTCCCACGCTATCTTGTAGTAGCGCTGCTTGGACTTGATACGCTCGGAAGCGGTTACCAGCGAAAAAAGCGAATAGAGCGACCATTTCCGGAGGATGCGCGCGCGATCCAGGAAATAGATGGCGTTGGCGTGAAGCGGGCCGTAGAACTTTTTCAGATAGAGATGTTTGCTGTCATAGAAAAGCGAAACGGAATCTGCCGGCCTTGATTTGCCGCCGATATGGATGATGGTTGCATCAGGAATGATAAAGGACGGTACCGCGCGATTCAGCAAGGTGTGGGCCAGCGCCGTATCCTCGTAGAAAAAGAAAAAATCCTCGTCAAACAGCGCCGGCGGCGGTATGTCGGATCTCCGGATCAAGAAAAACGCGCCCAGCACGCCATCGACTCGCAACGGCGCGGTTGCTTTCGCTATTTTCAGCTTCGAGTATCTCGCCAGCGCCTTCGCAAACCAGTTCGCATAGAGTGAAAAAAGAGAATGTTTGAAAACCATCCCTTGATTCCGTCCATCCTCGTACGTGATCCGCGGGGCGCAGACTCCGGCCTCGGGCCGCTCTTCGAGGAAGCGCCAAAGCTTGATCAACGCCTCCCGGTTGAGGATAACGTCCGAATTGGTCACGCAAACGTATTTGCTGGCCGTCGCCGCTACCCCCCGGTTGATGGCGCGCCCGTAACCGATATTTCCGCCGGTTTGGAGATAATTAATTTCCGGGTGTGATTTCAGGAATTCCTGGGATCTGTCCTTTGAGTCGTTATCCACCACGGTGAAAGTGAACGTAAACGGCGCATCCAGGCTCTTGAAAAAGCTGGCCAACTGACGCATGCACTCCAGGGTGTTGTAATTGACCGTGATAAACGCAATATCGACGGGCACGACGGGACTCTCCCCTTGGCGATTGGCCCATACGGCAACGACCTTCAAACACGAAGTATACCTCTGCGAAGAAACTGGCCGGGAAGAAAGAAGATGATCCAATAGACTGCAATCTATTTCTTAACTTCAAAACCTCCACACGCGAAATATTTATCGCAGAGTGCGTGCGAACGCGGCGATGGCGTTAGCCATGGCTTCGGGCTGCTCCGGGACGAGGGCGTGGCCGGCGTTGGGGATCACGACTACGGTGACGCGGTCGCCGAGCGCGGCTTTCAGCACGCCGGCGAATTTGCGCGGGGCGACGGCATCGTTTTCGGCTTGCAGGTCGAGGATGCGGGCGGTGCCGCAGGCGAACCAGTCATCGATGGGCGTGGCGCGCGAGGCGTCGTTTTCCGCTTTCTCGGTTTCGGGGTGCCAACCGTCGAGCCAGACGCGGGGATCGTGTCCCGGCGCGAAGAAGGCAAGCTGCAAATAGCGCAGGCGGTCGGCGTCCGGAAGCGAGAGGTCTCCGCTTTTTTCAATGGCTTCGCGCACTTCGGGCGAGACGGACGGCTCGTGAACGCCGGGCGGAACTTTGCCCGCCGACGCGGCGGCCAGAACGACGCCGCGCACGAGATCGGGCCGGTCGGTCGCCAGCGTGCCCGCGACGAAGTGGCCGTAGGCGTGGCCCACCACCACTACTGGGCCTTTGCGCTCGTGCTCGATCACGGCGGCGATGTCGGCGGCAAAATCATGCAGAGTCAGGCCCGTCATGGGTCCGGTGCTCGCGCCGATGCCGCGCGGCTCGGGACGCAGTATGCGGAAGCCGTCCCGCGCGAGCAGCGCTGCCACGACGTTGTAGTCTTCAGCGCCGCGGCCGAGCGACGGCAAAATCACAAGGACCGGGCCCAAACCTTGCGCGATCACCTCGATGTGCACATCGCCGCGGTCCACCATGAAGCGTTGATCTAAGGTCCGATTTATTCTGGCGTGCGAGGAAGGCTTCGACGTGGATTGCGCGCCGGGAGTTTGCGCCAGTGAAACGGGGCAAACAATCGTGGCAAGCATACAAATTAGGGGAAGCATGCGTTTCATGTGACCGGTCCTTAACGGGAACGCTTGCATTCTACATCCAGCTGGGGGCGCAGGAAAATTGGGGTACTCGCTTGCGTAGAGCCCGCCTTCAGGCGGGCACCACAAGATCAACCAGATGCTCATCCGCCGCGGCGGACGAGCGCTACACGGGCCGGCCTAAGTTGTAGGAGCAGAGCCATTTCTTCGCGGGGGTGGAACGTGCCCGGTTGGGGGTGCCGTTGGAAATGGATTGGCGGCGCGATGTTCCGGCTGCTTATTTCCGCGGGTGAGGTTCGCGAAGATTTTTTCCGCGAGCGATTCGACGAAAACCTCCGGCAACTTCGCCGCAGGCGCCTCCACGCGAACCGGCTCGATGATTTCCAGGACCTTTTTCTTAAGGTGAGCGCAGACTGCCCCGGCATCCGCAGACGCATCGACGATCTCGAATTTGTATTCCTCGGCGAGGCGGTCGAATTCGGCCAGAAGCGTGGCCTGGTAACTGCAGAAACCTTCGTAAATATCCTGGCCGGGGAAGAGGTCCATTCCGGATTCCCAATAATCAAAGCCGCGCGAGAAGACGACCCTCGGCAGCAATTGCTCGATGCTGATTCGGAGGTAAAAAACGGCGTCCGGCTTGAGCGCCACGCTGAAGATGCTGCGAATCCAGCTCGGGTCCATCCCGCGCACCATGGCGCGGGCCATTAGCGAGTAAATGTAGCGGTCCGTTAGAACGATGAATCCGGCGCGCAACGCGGGGACGATTTCCTTCTCAAGACGGTCGATGAAATCCGTGGCGTAGAAGAGGCTCTGGGTCACGCGGCCGAGATTATTTCGTTCCTTGGCACGGCGAATTCCGTCGCCGGCCAGCCTTGAACGCGTCATGCCCGTATCGAGAACGGCGTGCCCCAGCTCTTCCAGCCAGGGTTTCAGCAGGTTGATCTGCGTGGAACGCCCCGCTCCATCGGTGCCTTCAATTACGATCAGCTTCCCCGGGAGATCGGTGAGCCGCATTCCGGGGAGCTGTTTTCCGTAGGTCTGCCTCATGGGTGTATCCTCAGTTCCTTTGCAGTCGCGATATGCGACTGCACGATTTCGCGCACCTGCGCTTGCTGCGATTCGACGGGCATGGTCGCGTCAATCACGGTCAGGCCGAATTCCGGGATCATCTTTTCGTATTCTTCGAGAATCCGGCCCTGGAACAACCGGAAACTATCCTCGGCGTCGAGGGTCAATCCCAGATCCAGGCCAGCCTCGTAGTATTTGAAGCCGTCGCGCGCGCCGACCAGGCGCCCGATCGCGGTTTCGAGCGGAACGCGAAAGTAAAATGCCGCCGTCGGCTTCACGGCAAAACCATAGAGATCGCGCACCCAATCGCCATCCATGCCGCGGGCCGCGTCGCGCGCGAACGCCGTGTAGATGTACCGGTCGCAAAGCACGATGGCGCCCGCCTTCAGGAAAGGAAGGATGCTGTGCTCTGTCCGGTCGGCGAAATCCGTGGCGTGAACCAGCGAAAACGTCGCGGGAGTGAGCAATTTCTTTTTTTTCCCCAGCTTGGTGGTGTCTTTTACCAGGGGAGAGGAATTCCACTCGCTGAACACCACCCCGTAGCCTCTCGCCTCCAGCCATTTATGCAGCAGGCTGAGCTGCGTGGACTTGCCCGAACCGTCGATTCCTTCGACGACGAATAGCCTCCCTGGAAGATTGTGCTGGCCGTATTGCTGAACGGAGGAAACGGATGGTTTGAGCGGATAAAATATTTCGTAAGGTCCGACGTGAATGCTGGAGGTGATCCCCATGAGCCTTCTTCTGCCAGGGCTCCCCGCAAACTCGCGGGAATCTCTTCCCCCGGTCCCAAGTGATTTTGATTGCTACGCGCCGGCTGAACTGCCCCCTGCCGGCAACGTCTTACAATCCACTATGCGAGAACAATTTTCAGTAAGAATTCCCAGCCGATGTATCGAATCGGGAACTAAAATCCGGCAGGCTCCGCCCGCCGGTCCGGGACGCTCCGCGCAGAAGTCGATGCCGCACACGGCGGGCTGGTGAATTCCGTGGGATTCGTGTCGTGTGTCGTCCAACCCTTGCTTCACAGGTTCCAAAAGTCGATTAGAGCTAGCGCGGGCTTGCTTCGGCTCTGCCTTTTACGTGGTTTGACGATTCTTCCCTGTTCAATCTCCGTTGCCGAGAATGTCACGAGAAATGACCTTCTGTATGCAGGGCATTCTGGCGTGGGGGTGCCCGAGTTAGCTGCTCCTTTCGTTCTGTCAAGACAGGTCCGTTAGTTACTTCCCTCTTCGGGAACGATATTTGAGTCAAACTGAACCAACGGCTTTGTGGATTAAAGTATTTATAATCAACACGTTATAAGATCAAAGGCGCGATTCGCAGGTTGATGCCTCTATTTCCACAGCCCAATTTGTTATCCGACTGGACCCGACCTGACGCTTTAGAGTAGGATTGAGGTGACCCCCAAGACCTGAATCCTAATCTCTGCGAGGATCGACGAAGATGACCATTGAAACCGAACACCCCACTTTCCGCGGAGTGGTGTGCCTTCATTGCAAAGCGCCAATTCCCGTACCCGCCATTGTAGGCAGCCTGCAGGCGTCCGCGAGCGAAGAGACAGAATCGTCCCAGCGAAAATCCCAAGTCTTCAACCTTCGGTGCTCATCCTGCCGCAAGGAAAAGCCGTACCGAACTCGAGAAATTGTCGACTTTGAGGGTACACCCGAATCGGTAATGGCTCCAGAACGCCCATCCCCGGTGCGCTGGTATCCGCAGGACGGAATGGCGAGGGTGGCCAAGGCCTAAGCCTGAACTGTTTATTCTTCGAATTCACGTATTCGCTGGTAGTGTGGCATCCGCTGAATTGATTTTTGCCCGAATAGTGTCAAGTAACATGCCCAGCATAATGCGTCTCAGAGTTCCGTTGGTCGCTACTATCTTTGCTGCGTTCTTCCTCTTCTTGCCAGCGATTGGCCGCGCTCAGGCCGCGGCCAATAATACTGTCGCATCGGCGGGAATTGCCGAGCAGCGCGCGGCCCGCGCGTATGAAGCCGCGCGCGCGAATCCGCTCGACCTCGAAGTGTTTCTCGCGCGGATGCCCAAAGGCGCGGACCTGCACTACCACCTGACAGGTGGAATCTACGCCGAGACTTTCCTTCGCGACGCCGCGGAAGACGGCTTTTGCGTGGACCTTGCGAGCCATGCATTGATGGCGCCCCAGCCCTTCTGCGGCTCGGGCCAGGTGGCTGCCGCGAAGGCTTTATCGGATCAGAATCTGTACGACACGCTGATCAACGCTTTTTCCATGCGCAGCTTCGTTCCCTCGCCCGGCGTCAGCGGGCACGACCATTTCTTCGATACGTTCGGAAAATTTGAAACGTTGAGCAACCGCCACGGTGGCGAATGGCTCGACGAAATCGTTTCGCGCGCGGCCACGCAAAACGAACAGTATCTGGAAATCATGGTGACGCCCGATTTCGGGCACACGATCCAGATCGCGAAGGAAGTCGGATGGCGCGACGATTTCGGCCAGCTCCGCGACTCGCTGCTTGCTCGCGGATTGCGCGATGACGTTGCCGTGGCGCGCGCCGAATGGGATGTAGCAGAAACTTCCCGGCGCGCGCTCGAGCATTGCGGCACGCCCGAGGAAATGCCCGGCTGCAAGATCACGATTCGCTACCTTTATCAGGTTCTGCGCGGCTTCCCGAAGGAGCAAGTCTTCGCACAGACGCTGCTCGGCTTCGAGGCCGCCTCGGCCGATCCGCGCTTTGTGGGGATCAACTACGTGATGCCGGAGGACGGAACGATCTCGATGGCCGATTACGCGCTGCACATGAAGATCGTCGGCTTCCTCCACGGCCTCTATCCCAAGGTGCACATTAGCCTGCACGCCGGCGAACTTGCCCCGGGCCTTGTGACGCCCGAGGGGCTTTGCTGCCACATTCGGCTGGCGATTGAGGACGCGCACGCCGAGCGGATCGGGCACGGCGTCGACGTGATGTATGAGGATCGTGCCTATGAGTTGCTGAAAGAGATGGCCGCGAAGCACGTGATGGTGGAAATCAACCTCACCAGCAACGGCGTCATTCTTGGCGTCGCCGGAAAAGATCACCCGCTTCCCATTTATCGCAAGTTCCATGTTCCGGTGGCGCTCTCGACCGATGACGAAGGCGTCTCGCGCATCAACTTGACGCACGAATACGTGCGCGCCGCTGAATCTTACGCGCTCAGCTATGCGGAGCTGAAGCAGATGGTCCGCACGGGCCTCGAACACAATTTTCTCCCCGGCCCGAGCCTGTGGCGCGAGCCGGATGCTTTCACGCGAACTGCCGCCGCTTGCGCGCCAGACGCGGCCGGCGCAGCCAAACCATCCGCAACGTGCGCTGCCTTCTTACAGTCCAGCGAAAAGGCGCAGCAACAATGGGAGCTTGAGCGGCGCTTCCGGGAATTTGAAGCCGGCTTTTGAGGCTCGCTTTTGAAGAATTTGTGGCGCAGGCTTACAGCCTGTGGGTTTTGGTCCTTGCTAGGACTAACCCCCACAGGCTGGAAGCCTGCGCCACTTTTTTATTAATGTTATGTTAAAGATTGGATCGCGGTATTCATGATAGAATCCGCGTCCATCTGGAGGAATCGCCCATGCCTGAACCGTTGCCGGAACACCAAAAAACGCAGTTGATCGTCCGTTCTCCACTCTCCACCGAAGGATTCGTATCGATTTATTTCTCGAGTCCGGACGGAAGGCTGATGAGCGAAGAGGAGTGGTGGAATCTGAAACAGCTCATCGAGCTGACCAACAGGGTCTGCGTGAAGCAGCAGGCGCGCGCCCAGTCTGCCTAGGCGTGGGTTAGTGCGCCGGATCGGCCGTCCCGCATATGGGACGGGCAGTGCAGATTCGAGCGCAGGCTCGTCCGCCGTGGCGGACGAGTGCTACAGCGCCATCCCCGGCGTCATCATCTTGTGTTGAGAACCCTCTGGGAAGATCGGCCTACCTTAAGTGAAAACTTTTGCCTAAGAAGCGCTGGCTTCCCTTCCTTTTCTCCTGAAATCATTCATTCCAAAAGACTTGATATCTCTTCAGTCCTGGCAGGGGAATTGCCATATTGGTATTTACCTGAAACGCGCCGCCCAGGAGGTGGCCCCATATGGCTGACCATGGACCGAACAAGACTGTTGATGAGCGCGGAGCGGCTGTCCTGCTGGGTCTTACGCCACCTGAGGTGCGCTGGTTTTCGCGTGTGCTTGGTCTGGGCCACAAGCAAGAAGGCGGGGATACCTCGCAGATCGTCTTTACGTACGATGAATTGAAGCGATTGTCATCCGCAGCCGCAGCGTCAGCGAAATAGAACTGTATATCGATACCTGGGCAGCCCTCCCCCCGCCGCTCCGTCTCGCCCCAATTTCCGTCAACTTTTCAAGAATTCACATTTCTTGGATTTCGCTAAACTCCTTGTAACGCATTCGTTTAGCCGGACGTTCTGAAGACAGGCCGAAGAAATTCGTGCCACCAATCGAGGCCTGATACATCTGATTCAGGGTGTCGTATTATATAGAGTCTCGAAACGATAGCTTTTGAGAAAGCGATAGGAGATTGATGGCCCGCGGGAAAAAGACATTTTTTCTGGCCTGCGTTTTGGGTCTTTTGCTCACAGCTTGCGCCAAGAAAGATCCGACACCGTTTGAGCGGCCGCCTTCCCCTGTGACGGTGGCAACGGCTGTCTCGCAGGATGTGCCGCTTTACCTGGACGAGGTGGGCCACACCGTCGCCAGGGAAGTGGTGTCCGTGCAACCCCAGGTTTCCGGAAAGATTACGGAAATACATTTTGCGGACGGCGCCGATTTGAAGAAGGGCGATCCTCTGTTTACGATCGATCCGCGACCGTTCGAGGCGCAGCTCAATGCGGCGCAAGCCAACCTCGCACAGTCGAAGGCGGCGCTGGATTTTGCACGGATTGAATTTGACCGCGTGAAGGACCTGGTCGAGTCAAGAGCGATCGCGCGGCAGGATTACGACACGCGGAAAAACGCGGTCGACGTGGGCGAAGCGCAAGTCAAGCAAAACGAGGCGGCGGTAGAGTCCGCGCGCTTGAATCTGGAATACACCTCGATTCGTTCTCCCATCGATGGCCGCGCCGGGCACCGGCTCGTCGATAACGGCAACGTGGTGACGGCCAACACGACCACGCTGCTGACCATCGAGCGCATGGACCCGATCTATGCCGACTTTACGGCGACAGAGAGTGATTTCTCCGAGGTGCAGCGCAACTCAGCAAAGCGCACGCTCAGAGTGGAAGTGCGTCTACCGGATGAGGCGAAACCGGAGGTTGGGCAGCTCACGTTTCTCGACAATTCCGTGCAAAGCAGCAGCGGGACGGTCATGCTCCGCGCCACTGTGCCAAATTCCGCCCGCCACCTCTGGCCGGGCCAGTTCGTGAATGTGCGGCTGGTGCTGGCGACTCTGCCGAAGGCTGTGCTGGTGCCGGCGGCCGCACCGCAAGATTCGGCGAAAGGCCCCTTTGTGTACGTCGTCAAAGAGGACTCGACCGCGGAACTGAGGCCCGTGAAGCTTGGGCAGCGGCAAGGGGAATTGGTGGTGGTCGAACAAGGACTTCAGCCCGGGGAACGCGTCATTATGAATGGCCAGCTCGGCGTGATGCCGGGCGGCAAGGTGCGGGTAGTCTCCGGCACGGCCGCGGCGCCGCCGGCGGGGCAATCATGAACCTTTCAGAACCATTCATTCGCCGCCCGGTCATGACCGCGGTCCTGACGGTTTCCGTCATTGTTTTCGGCGTGCTGAGTTATTTGCGCCTCCCGGTCAACGATCTGCCGGTTGTGGACTACCCGGTGATTTCGGTGCAGGCGAATTATCCCGGTGCGAGCCCCGACACCGTCGCCAACAACATCGCCACGCCGCTCGAACGGCAATTCATGCAGATCAACGGGCTCGAACTGGTGACCTCGCAGAGCACGCAGGGCCACGTAAGCTTCACGCTGCAGTTCGCGCTGGACAAGAGCATCGACGCCGCCGCGACGGATGTGCAGACAGCGATCTCTCAGGCCAGCGGCAATCTGCCGACGGATTTGCCGTCGCCGCCGACCTTCTCCAAAACAAATCCGAACGACCAGCCCATTTTGTATATCGCTGTAACAAGCGACTCCGTCCCGCCCAACCAGCTCTACGATTACGCGAGTACACAGGTGGGCCAGCGAATCAGCATCCTGCCCGGTGTGAGCAGCGTGAACGTGTTTGGCACCAAGAGCGCCGTGCGAATCAAGGTCGAACCCTCGAAGATGTGGGCTCGAGGAATTTCGATCGACGATTTGGTCGCGGCGGTGAAGAACGGCACGAGCTACACCGGCGCGGGGCAATTCGACAGCCCTTCGGGCACGGCGTTGCTACGGCCCAACGGGCAACTCGAAAGCGCCGAGGCGTACGGGGATTTGATCGTCAGCAGCACCAACGGCGCGCCCGTGTTTCTCCGCGATATCGCGCATGTGGAAGACACAGTGCAGGACGAGCGGATCCGGATGAAGTTTTGGGTGCGCGGATACGGGGAACCGGCTGCCGACGTCTTCGTGGCCGTCAACCGGCAGGCCGGCTCGAATGCCGTGGCCGTATCGAAGAGCGTCCGCGATCTTCTTCCCATCATCAACGCCGAACTTCCCGCGTCAGTGCGCGTCTCGTCGACCTATGACCGTTCCCAGTCCATCGTCAATTCCGTTGCCGACGTTCAGACCACGCTTGCCTTCGCGTTTGTACTCGTCGTCGGCGTGATTTTTATTTTTCTTGGCAGGGCCACCGACACGCTAATCCCGGCCGTGGCGCTGCCGTTGTCGCTCTTGATCACCTTCATGGCCATGCGCCTGTTTGGATACAGCCTGGACAATCTCTCGCTGATGGCTCTGACGCTGGCCATCGGATTTCTGGTGGATGACGCCATCGTGTTTTTGGAAAACACTGTGCGCTTGATGGAAAGAGGCATGAAGCCGCTTGAGGCGTCTCTGGAGAGCGCGCGCGAAATCAGCTTCACGATTCTTTCCATGACGGTCTCGCTCGCGGCGGTATTTTTTCCGCTGGTTTTCATGTCGGGGCTGGTGGGGCGCATCTTCCGCGAATTTGCGATCACCATCGTGGTTTCCATCGTCGCCTCGGGCCTGGTCTCGCTGACGCTCACGCCGCTGATGTGTGCGAGGCTCCTCAAACCGAGGGGACACGGAGTAAAACAAAACTGGGTGGAGCGAACCGGAGGGCGGATCGAGAAGAAGGTCCTGCAAGTGTACGGAAATTCGCTGTGGTGGTTCCTGCGCCATCGCTGGATCTCGGCGCTGACGTGGGCCGCTTGCATGGCGGGAACGATTTTACTTTTTACGGCGGTTCCGAAAGCCTTCTTACCGGTCGGGGACAGCAGCTTTGTCCGGGGCGTCATGATCGGAAAGGAAGGCTCCTCGCCGCAGCAGATGCGGGAGTTGCAGAACCAGGCGGAGGCGGTGATGCGCGCGGATCCCGCCGTCGGGGCTACTTTCACGCTGACGGGCATGAGCTCATTCCTCGCGTCCAATCAGGGACTGTTGCTAGCGTTCTTGAACCCGCCACAGGTGCGCGCGCCGATTCAATCCGTCGCTGGCGGAATGATGGGGAAGCTCGGCAGCATTCCCGGAGTTTTTGCGTTCCTGCGTCCCTCGCCGGTCTTGGAAATCAGCACGGGAGCGACGAACCAGAATCAGGGGCAGTATGCCTATTCGCTGTCGGGAGTGAACCCGCAGCAGGTATACGACGTCGCGCAAAAGCTGATGGCAAAGTTGCGGGAATATCCGGGATTTGCGACGGTCTCTTCAGACTTTTTCAATCACACGCCGAATCTGGAAATCAATATCCGGCGCGACCAGGCGCGCACCTACGGCGTTTCGGAAACACGCATCTTGAATCTTTTGCGCAACGCGTATTCGCAAAATTATCTGTATCTGATCAAAAAGCCGGAGGACCAGTATCAGGTGATCCTGGAAGTTCAGGATTCCGAGCGCGCGAAAGCCGACGATCTCTCGCTGCTCTATATCCGGTCGGATGACGGAAAAAATCTTGTGCCGCTCAATACGCTGGTCGACTGGAAAAGTTCGATCGGACCTCAGAGCGTGAACCACCTGAACCAGTTCACGAGCGTCACGATTTATTTCGACTTGAGGCCGGGGGTGGCGATCGGCGACGCCACCAACTTTATCGGCAAGGCCGAAGCGGAGATTGTGCCGCCCACGATTCGCGCGAGCCTGCAGGGCGAAGCGCTGACATTCCGCAACACGGTGAGCGATCTGACCATCCTGATGGGGCTTGCTGTATTCATCATGTACGTGATCCTGGCGATTTTGTACGAAAGCTACGTCCATCCGCTGACCGTGCTCTCGACGCTGCCGACCGCGCTCGTCGGCGGGCTGCTGACGTTGTACGTCTTTGGCGAGCAAGCGTCGCTATACGCGTTCGTGGGGATGTTCATGCTGATGGGCATCGTGAAGAAGAACGGAATCATGATCGTCGATTTCGCGCAGCAGCGCGTGGACGCGGGCGAGAGCGCGGAAAAG
The DNA here is from genome assembly GCA_035604385.1 of Verrucomicrobiia bacterium. GTDB lineage: Bacteria > Acidobacteriota > Terriglobia > Acidiferrales > UBA7541 > Palsa-360. The sequence goes on from DATNIO010000291.1 coordinate 21,329, forward strand.
GCCATCCATGACGCGAGCATCGACCGCTTCCGTCCGATCCTGATGACCACGCTCGCGGCGGTCATCGGCGCCGTGCCCATCGCCGCGGGGTACGGAGCCGACGGGGCTTCGCGCCGTCCGCTCGGGATGGTAATCGTCGGCGGGCTGGTCGTCTCGCAATTCATCACGCTGTACGTAACGCCGGTAATTTATCTGTACCTCGAACAGTTCCAGGAGAAGGTGTTGAACCGCACGTCGTTCTTCCATTCGGGACACACTCAGATTCCATCCGCGGGCGGGCAAATCACTGCGCAGAATGGGGCGGCGGATTGAAGCATTGGTTTTCGTGGCGCAGGCTTCAGCCTGTGGGGTTTCGTCCTTGCAATGACCAAAATCCACGGGCTGAAGCCTGTGCCACTGTCGGGGCATCGCAAATTATGAATCAGATTCACGTCCATCGGAGCGCGTTGTTTCTTTCGCCCATCGCAATGTGCGTGTTCGTCATTTTTCTGAGCGGGTGCACGGTCGGCCCCAATTACAAGAGGCCGAACACCGATGCCCCTACCGCCTACCGGGGACTGGCGCCGGAAGAAGCGGCCAGCGCTTCGACACAATCGCTCGGCGAACAAAAGTGGTGGGAAGTTTTCCAGGACGAGGAGTTGCAGAAGTTGATTCGCACGGCGCTGCAACAGAATTATGACGCGCGAATCGCGGCGACGCACGTCCTCGAGGCGCAGGCGCAAGTCGGGCTGGCGCGCGCGAACCAGCTTCCCACGGTGAGCGTTAGTGGCACCGGCACGGGACAACGCAATCCCGCGATAGGGCCAATACCCTCCTACACTTTCAATTCTGGCAAGGTCATTGCAAACGCGGCATGGGACGCGGACTTCTGGGGAAAGTATCGGCGGGGCACGGAAGCAGCGCGGGCGAATTTGCTTTCAACGGACTGGGCGCGCGAGGAAGTGAACGCCACGCTCGTAGCCAATGTCGCCGCCGCCTATTTTCAGCTTCGCGAGCTCGATCTGGAACTGGATATTTCGCAAAAGGCGCTGGCCTCGCGAAAGGAATCGCTGGAGTTGACCAAGACGCTCGAGGAACACGGCATCAATTCGATTTTGGACGTGCGCCAGGCGGAACAACTCGTCTATACCGCCGCGGCGGATATCGCCGATCTCAACCGGCGCATCGGGCAGCAGGAGGATTTTCTCAGCATCCTCCTGGGAAATAATCCGGGCCCGATCACGCCGCGCGGCAAGGAGCTCATCGACCAGCCGCATCCGCCGGCGATTCCAGCCGGCCTTCCCTCCGCGTTGCTGGAGCGGCGCCCGGACATCCGCCAGGCGGAAGATTTGCTGGTTGCGGCGAACGCGCGGATTGGTGTCGCCAGGGCCGCCTATTTTCCCGACATTTCGCTGACCGCGCAGCCTGGATTCCTGAGTTCGTCGCTCACCGGCCTGTTCAGCGGATCTGCCGGGTTGTGGACATTCGCGGGAACGATCACGCAGCCGATTTTTGAGGGCGGAGCGCTTCGCTCCAACGTTCGTTTGGCCGAAGCGCAGCAGCAGGAAGCCGTGCTGATCTATCAGCAGACCATTCAAGGCGCGTTTCGCGACGTCTCCGACGCGCTCATCGCCTACCAGCAAAACCAGGAATTCCTCGCGCAGCAGGAGTTGCTGGCGCGCGCTGCGGAAGACGCAGCGCAGCTTTCCGGCCAGCGTTATCAGGCCGGGACCACGAATTATCTGGAAGTCCTCACGAACGAAACGAACTACCTGTCCGCGGAACTCGGCCTCGCGCAAGCCCGCCTCAACGAACTCCTCGCCCTCGTGCAAATCTACAAAGCCCTCGGCGGCGGCTGGCAGCAGTAGCCGCACGAGGAGTCCCTTTCCGAGTGTTGTATTTATCCGCTAGTGTAAGTACCTCAGCGTAGCATTATCAAAAAATACTTTGACAAGCTGTCTGACCTGTTATACGGTGCGGCCATTATTCTTGTGGCCAATATATTCAGGGTATAAATTACCGAAAAGAGGATCACTTACAGGGTATTTAAAAGGTGCAGAAATTAAGATTGTAACAATTTGACGAATCAAGGAGTCAAACCATGCGACAGCGGGCCTCCCAGCTCTCTCCTGCTTGGTATCTAGCTTTTGTCTTGTTCGTCCTTTTCGCGGCGGCGCCGGCACGCGCCCAGGACGCGCTTTCTTTGTCCGAAGGGCAGGTTGGCACACTCTATTCCGCACAGATCAAATCGGAGGGCGGCTTGGCGCCTTTGAGCTGGCGGGTTTCCGGCGGCCAGCTACCGCCAGGTTTGGCGGTTTCATCCGATGGAAAAATAGATGGCACACCCACGGCCGCCGCAAAGCAACCCTTCACCTTCGAGTTGACCGTGTCGGACTCGTCTGAGCCTCCGCAAATTGCCGTCCAGCGCTTCTCGATTATGATCGGTGCCCCGCCGCTGCGCATCGTGGGCTCGGCGAGCGCACCGGAAGCTGTACCACTTAAGATCATCGCTCCTTCAAAATCCGTCAGCACGGATGAAGACCGTCCTCCAAGGCTCGAGCCGCGGAAACTTATAGCTGAGCCTATTTCCTACAGTCTGCCGCGACAGCCGCACTTTGTTGTACCTTTGGGAGCGAGTTCCGCCGCAACTATTTCCTTGCCCTTGCGTGTCACATCAGGACTTGCAGATTCCGAAAAACCAGCAACCAAGTCGATGGATTCACTGGATCCAGCAACTTTTATCCGAGTTTTTGAAGACCCAAAAACTGGGAAACGACGAAGCCTCTATGAGCCCGTCCAACCACTACCAAGGAAGGCTCTCCAACTCGAAGCGGATTATGAAAGTTCGATAATAATTGTCCCGGAACCCAATCAAATGGGCGAAGATCTCGCACTGAACAAACTTTATATCACTGCAAAACTCAGCTCTGGCAGCTCGAGCAAAGACGTTGTTGTGAATGGCTACTCAGAAGTCGGAAAAGATAAAGCAACGATGGCGGCCCAATCAGGGGCGGCCTTTCAATCTGCGGCCAATGTCCAAGCCATGGTTCTTAACATGGCTTATACTGTCGGCGATATTATCCATACTGTTTATGTGGATCCCTCGAAAGCAACAACAGGGCTTATAACCTTCACCGACTGGAAGACTAGTCACAAAGACATCGATTTTGCCGATGATTACTCCAAGAAGATCACAAAATCGATCGCGGATACAGTCATCGCGAAAAATCTCAGCAACAGTGACCTTCAGGTCCTTCAGGCAAGGCTCCGCCTCTATCAGCCTGAGATACAGGCGATCTCCGATTTTTTGGTTCAGCCTGAGAACCTGGAGATCGTCGAGAAGCTTGGCGTGAAGATCTTTTGGATAGACAGAGATTCGATGGTGCAGATTGCTCAACAGTATAAACAGAATATTCAGGTCGCTGTTGATCCTAAGAGTACGGACCAATCTAAATTAGAGGCGCTTGAGGTTTTGCTCGAAAGGACCAAACTGGTTTACGAGGATTTCGGCGATATCAGGCGGGGAATCATGGCGACGATGCAGGAAAAGTACGGAAACTCCGACGATAAGAGGCCAGATGACTTTTGGCAAGCAGAATATGAGAAGGCCCTTCAGGTCTTCGCGCAAACGCAACGAGAAGGCGCGATTGAGGAGCTCAAGAAACTCCTCGCATCGGGAAGCATCTCTTTGACTGAGAACCAAGCAAAAGACGGGGATCGTCTGACCGTAACTGTCGAATCGCTTCCTTCGAACAGTAGTAGTGGGGGGATCCCTGTCGTTTTCGAAATTGCAATCAAGAAGTTCGGCGCCAAAATTCAGTTGTCGCCCTCCTTTCTTTTTGTTCGACGGCTTGGTGTGACCGATGCGGAGGCTACTCCGCCAACGGGTTCGAGTACTGCACCTTTGAACCGCGTTAACTTTGCCCCTTCTCCAGGAATGACATTTGGAATTGCGTATTTCCACCGCGGCGATTCTTCCTGGGCTAAATTCGTCCGGGGCCTAGGACCGGGTGCAGGCATAAACGTCACCTTTATGAATTTCAATGATCCAAGTTTCAATCTGGCTACAACCCAGTTTGTGAACACCAATGGGACGAATGTTCAGGTCGGGGCGGGGCTCATTGGTTCACTCTTTGATGACAAAATACAGTTTAGTTACGGATGGGACCTCAATGTCGAAAAACGTCGCACATATTTCGGGGTTGGATTCGGTTTCATAGAAATTGGAAAGGAACTAGCCAAATATATTCCCAAGTAAAAGTCCGTCACCTGCGACGGAATCCAGGCTGCCACACGCCAAAATGCCCGTCGCTTGTTGAATTCACCGCTGGGAGAAACATGGTGAACTCATCTGCACGTCGGCCAAAACAATGAGTGAGCGAGTTGCTGTCATTGCGGTTCACGGCGTCGCCTATCACGCGCCGGGAGCCTCAGCGCGAGCCGTCTGCGATCTGGCAGCCGGTGTTTCGCCAGAGCAAATCCACACAAAGTACGGGCCTTTTGATGAGGATACAATTCATATCCCTCTAAGGCCTCTCGAGGTTCCTCGTCTGCATCCGCCAACTTCCCAAGGCCTCATCGATCGGATCCTCGACCGTTTTAGGGAAAGGACGGTCTACCTGACGCGCTCCTGGCGAGCTGAGGACGCGGAGAAGGAGGCCGATGCGAAACACACGGGGCTGGATGTGACGGAGGCGCCTTCAACCGCTGCCAGTGAAGAGCAGACGAACCAGCCGCAAGGGGACCTGTTGAAGAAAGCTTTTCGGCGCCTCCGGGAAAGGGTGAAAGGACAACGACAACCGAGAGACGGAGAACCACCTGACAAGGTCGCCAACGACTTCATGCGTCTTCTTTTAGAAGCCTACCGGGGCACGAACGGCAACAAGCCCAAGGACCAACGCGATGCGACGACGTATGTAACCACTCGCCTGGACGGAACTCGCACTTGGACGGACGACAACGGCGCCAATCATACAATGGCCGTCCACTTTTACGAAATGTACTGGGCCGATCTGTCCCGGCCAAGCCAATCCGTGCTCGCATTTTTCCAGGCCCTCTACCAATTGATCTTTCATGTGGCGAGCCTCAGCCGTCTGTCAATCAGCACAGCTCACGAAAATCGAAATGACTGGGTTTGGAGGGCGCTCGATTGGACGCACGGCTGGGCAGTGCGCATGCTCGCGCTTCCGATACCCATTCTCGATGTGCTGCTTCTGATCTCGCTGATGGGCGCTCTTCCCCATTTGATCCTGGATGGCTGGATGCGCATTGGAGCAATCGTGGGCTCAGGGTTGATAGGACTCATGGTTTTCATCGTCATCGAACGAAAGCTGCCCGCGACAAAATATCCGTGGACCTACATAGCGCTTCCACTGCTCTTTGTGGTCGTGTTCGGGGAACTCGGCGATCGCGTTTATTGTCTCTCAGTTGATTTGGCGCGAAAGCTGCTTTCGATTGAAGGACTGCTGCTCGGCTCCGTGATCCTTCTGCTTTCCGTAAAATCCTATGATGAAGTCCGGGAAGGCGCGGGCGAGACGGCCCTCGCGCTTTGGGCGATTTGGATTGGGCTATTCCTGGGATTGTTTTTGTGCCATCCCGGTTTGCCTGTCGAACAAATCGCCCTTTGGGTCATGCAAATCGTTCTTGCCGGCCTGCGTATTTCATGGTTTCTCCTCTTCTTTTTTGCATTTCTGGCTTTCGGCTTCGGATCGTGGGCCTGGCGTAGGATCCGGTTGGGAGAGGAGAATGGCGAGAACCACAATCGATGCGCGCGGGCCAGGGCCGCTGTACGGACGAGCCGGCTTGCTCTGGCACTCCCCATGATGGCGTTGCTTATCGTAACCCTTTCTCTTTTTAGCGCCCTCTTTGTTAAGGCTGCCGGGCAGGAAAAAAACGCCAAATCCATCGCGAACGCGCTATTCGGCGATGAATCCGGGGAGCTCGTAGACCCCCTGCCCCTGTATCCCCACGGTCGGGCGGCCGATTTTCTTTTGAGCCTGATTTTTCTGGACAGGAACGACGCGGGTCAGTACGTCGAAGAGGTGTCGGAGGTCCAACACACGTCACCCAACGAATATTTCAAAGGCGTTCTCGTCTGGGGCGCAACGCCTGCATTTCCAATCATCTTGGGATTGTTTATCTACGGCTTGCTGCTGCTTGCCTTTTGGGTAATCCCATCGATTTGGGCGGAAATCTATCCGCCGCGCCGCTCCGACAACAAATCCTCCGAACACATGGGCAAATGGGTGTCGCGGGGCGCGGACGCCTCAAAAATCAGCGCGTTGATCATGTGGGGCGCGGCGTTCATCGTGCCGGCGATCCTGGCTTTGCTGGAATGGCCTGGCGTTCTCGACGGGATCGCGCGGCTCGATCCGAAACTGTCACCGGAATCACTGGCAAATTTTTCCGAAGGGTTGATCAACCTAACGGCGGCGATTCTTACCTACATCGGGGGCGTGACCGGATCACTTGCCGTCCTCGCGTCGTTCGTAAAGTCCGGCTCGTCTATTCTTGGAATCGTCCTGGACGTGGACAATTATCTGCGCGCGGCGCCAAAAGCCGCGACGCCACGGGCGCGGATCATGGAGCGCTACGTATCGCTGCTCCAATACGTCCACGGCGAGGGCTATGACCGCGTGGTCATCGTCGCGCATAGCCTAGGCGCGCTGATCTCTGTGGATCTCTTACAGTACATTGACGCGCGAAGAGCGGAGCGAACGACTCCGATACGGCTCTTCACCATGGGAAACCCGTTGCGACAGCTTTTGAACCGTTTCTTTCCTTACCTTTATGAATGGGCTCGCGAGCTTCCGGACAACAGCCTCGCGCCGCTAAAAAGTGACGGCAACGGGAAGCTAGAAATTAATCCAGAGTTGCGACCGGATCCGCGCGACCTCGGGGTGGAACGCTGGTTGAACGCCTACCGCAGCGGCGACTACGTGGGCCGCTCGCTGTGGCTCGATGAGTGGTACAACCGGGAGGCCTCAGGCGGGCCGGGGAAGGGAGAAACCTACGTCGCCAAGGACCCTGCCGGCCTGCGCGAAGAAATGTGCATCGGCGCCGGCGCGCACCAGCACTACTGGGACCAGTCCGCCCCGGACATCGCTGAGAAACTCGACGAACTAATTTGGAGGTGAGCCCGGCGCTCACGAATTTTTTCAGCGGGTCCGGACAGGTTGCGGACCTTTGCGGAAACGGTCAAGCAGCCGATTCTAAATGCCGGCAGCTTCGTTCAAAAGAGGGCCCATTGATCGCGCTTGCGAGGAACGCAAGCTAGTCGTTGGAGAACGACGCGGCGAGGCGGAGCTGCCGCAACATCGAGCGCTTTTTTTCCTGGTGCGCCTGCATGCGCCGGAGAATGTCAGAGAGGACGCGCACGGCCATCACGGCGTAGGGGCCCTTGTTGAGCATGACACACTCGGCGCGCTCACCCATGGCAGCGTCCGTGATTTCCGAACGGGACGGAATCCCTTTTTTGGCGAGACTCTCGAGAACTTGCGTGGCCCAGATGACGGGAACGTGCGCGGCTTCGCAGATCCACAGGATTTCTTCCTGAATTTCGGCGAGGCGCTGGTAGCCGCATTCCACGGCAAGATCGCCGCGGGCGATCATGATTCCGAGGGACTCGGTGCGCATGGCCGCGAGAATCAGGTTGGGTAAATTCTCGAAGGCCTTGCGCGTCTCGATCTTCAGGACAAGTCCAAGACGCTGGCCGCCTAGCTGTTCGATGCGATCGAGGAGCTGGCGGACGTGGGTTTCCGTGCGCACGAAAGAACAGCCGACGAGGTCCGCGTGTTCGACGATGAAAGGCAGCGCGGCGCTGTCCTCGTCCGTGAGCGCGGGGATGTCGATCTGCGTCTCGGGAAGGTTGATTCCTTTTTCAGCGCCGAGCTTTTCGCCTCCCGGGCGTGCCTGGGCGATTTCAACCGACACTGAGTCTTCGTTGACGGCGCGAATCACCCCGCCGATTTTGCCGTCGTCGAACCATACGGGATCGCCAACCTTGGCGTGGTCCAGGATCTGGGGAAGCGAAACGGAGATTTGAGCCTGTTCGAGCAGCCCGCCGGATTTGTCATAAAGCGCGGGCCTGCCCAGTGTGTTTGCGCGAGTGAGCACGAGCGTGTCGCCTTGTTTGAGCAAAAGTGTTTGAGGGCGATGGGGAAGCTTGCCGATACGTGCCTTGGCAAGAACGATGCGAAGGTTCGCACGCGAGGCCTTGCGCGGCGCTTGCTGGAGCTCCAGGCCGGGCACGAAGTATATCGTTTGGCGGGTTTCGGCCCAGGCGCCGCGAGGATCTACGTGGGTGATGCGCAGGGAGCGTTGCGCCTTGCGCGCGTCGCGAAGGCGGAGCGTCGCGCCCGCGCGAAGCCTTTTGAGAAAGGAGGATGGCAGCGGCAAAGTCGCGGCAGCAATAGCGGGGGCAGGTTCGGGATTTTCATTGGAGGTGAGCCAGACGCGAGCGGGAGCGGCAATGCGGCCAAAGTCATCTCGCTCGGGGCGGCACTTGACGACCGCAGCGCCCGGCTCGATGGGTCCTGTGCGGAGCTTGGGGCCGGGGATATCCATCAGAATGCGGCATTCGCGTCCGGTCTCCTGGCGCGCGCGTTGCAGGTTTTGGATCATGCCGAGCCAAAGCCCGGGATTGTCGTGCGCGCAATTGATGCGCATGCAGTCCATGCCGCTCTGGACGAGCTCGCGAACGAGATCGTAGTCCGTGGCGGCCTCGGTGGCCATCGTTACCATGATGCGCACTGTGCGGCCCGGTGGGGGAGGACCCAGGAGCGCCTCGGTATGCTTTTCAAGCAGCTCGGCCCCTTCCACCATGCCAATGGCCGTCTCGGCCGGGAGCGGGAGTAAAGCTTCAGAGCTGAGCAATTGGGAAAGGACATGGTGAACCGTTTGAAAAGCATCGAAGACGTGGCCCTCGGTGCGCCCCAGCGAGGAGAGGCCCAGACTCGCGAGCTGCGATTGCAACTTGCGGACATCGTGCCTGCGGAGCGCCAGGTAGTGAGCGAGATTTCTGGCGCTGGGGCGATTCGCTTCGTGAAGAGTGAGAGAACGCTTCAGGAGAGACGACTCGAGCTGGACCATGTCGTTGCAGAGAGAGACGAGTTCGCCAGAAAGTTGTTGGAGCAGGGTTTTGTCTAGTTCGCGCATTTCCGAAGGGTGGGACGACCCTTTTGGAAGGTTAGGCCGTGATTGTTACGGGCGGATGAATGAAATCATGACGGCGGAGGCCATCCTCAACTTACTTTTCGCTTAGGTGTAAGGCGACTAGGCCTTCGGCGGAGGCTGAACTTCGCGCAATCGGCGCTCGAGGAATCGGCGCTCGCTATCGTTGGTGACGAGGGCGAGTGCTCGGACGTAGCTCTTCGCCGCATCGTCGAGCGAACCGAGTCGGCGCTGCAGATCGGCGCGCGCGGCGTGCAGCAGGTGATAGTCGTTGAGATCGTTCGCGGCGGCGAGTGCATCGATCATCGCAAGCCCTGCGCGAGGGCCTTCCGCCATGGCGACGGCCACGGCGCGGTTCAGGGACACGATGGGCGAGGGGTGCACGCGCTCCAGTTGATCGTAGAGGCGGATGATCTCGGCCCAGTCCGTGTCCGCGGGGTGAGCAGCCTTGCAATGCACCGCGGCAATCGCAGCCTGCACGGCGAATGGGCCCGGCGTGCCGCGCGTCGCGCCCTTGACCAGAAGCAAGCCCTCGGCGATCTGTTTGTGATTCCAGCGGCTGCGGTCCTGTTCCTCGAGCACAACAATTTCTCCCTCTCCATCGAGGCGCGCATCGCGCCGCGCGTCGTGAAGGAGCATGAGGGCGAGGAGCGCTTTCGCTTCGGCCGGGGGTTGCGGCTCCATTAACGTGATGATCAGCCGGCTTAGACGAATGGCTTCGGCGCAGAGATCGGTCCTGACGAGCGACGTACCTCGAGTCGCCACGTAGCCTTCATTGAAAACCAGGTAAATTACGGTCAGGACAGCCTCGAGCCGTGCGGTGAGGTCATTCGTTCCGGGGACGATATATGGGATTCCGGCGTCACGAATCTTGTGCTTGGCGCGCACCAGCCGCTGGGCCATCGTCGTCGGGGAGACGAGAAACGCCCGCGCAATTTCGTCCGTTTCGAGGCCGCACAAGGTGCGGAGGGTTAGCGGCACCTGAACTTCCGGGGCGAGGGCGGGGTGGCAACAGGTGAAGATCAGACGAAGACGGTCGTCGGAGATTTCGTCGTTGTCGTAATACGGCTCCTCGGCGGCGCGGACCATTCCGGAAACGGCGTAGGAGTCGAGCTTTTCCGCATATACCCCCTTGCGGCGAATGCGGTCAATGGCTTTATGTCGGGCCGTCTGAATGATCCACGCGCGCGGGATGTCGGGGACGCCGAAAACCCGCCACTGGTCCGCGGCGGCGGCAAAAGCTTCCTGTGCACACTCTTCCGCCAAGTCGAAGTCGCCAAAGAGCCGAATCAACGTGGCGACAATCCGGCCCCAATCCGAGCGGTAGACTTCCTCCACGGCCGTGGCGGCGTTTGCAGGCATGCCCGATTGTATGTATTTTTTGGCATGGATGTCGATCTGGCCCTGCGCCGTTCGACTTACAAGTAGGGGATTGGATTCAGGACGCTCGGGACATTTCCGCGCCGGTGTCCAAGACCGCACAGGAGGGATCATGCCAACCGACCGGGCTACGCCCAGGAACATCGACGAGTACATTGCATCGTTTTCGCCTGAAGTCCGGGCGATTCTCGAAAAGATACGGTTGACGATCAAGAACGCTGCACCCGGCGCGCAGGAGACCATCAGCTACAAGATTCCAGCGTTCAGGCTGAACCGCATCTTGGTGTACTTTGCCGCCTTCAAGAACCACATCGGGTTATACCCACCGGTGAGGGGCGATGCAAAGCTAGTGAAGGCGGCTTCCGCCTATGCAGGGGAGAAGGGCAACCTGCAATTTCCACTTGATCATCCGATCCCCTACGGCCTAATCGAAAGAATTGTGAAGTTCAGAGTGAAGCAGAATTCATCGAAGGCGACGCGTTCCACTCGATCGTAGGGGAGTGTTTCTCACTCGTTAGGCGGAGGGTACGGAAATGAAATACATGCTGCTGATTTATCTGGATGAGAACGGACTGAGCGAGACCGAGCGGTCGCTATGCTATGAGGATTCCGCGCGGTTTGCCGTCCAGCTCAGCAAGAGCGGGCAGTATCTGGGCGCGGGGCCGCTCCACCCGACCTCCACGGCGACCAGCGTCCGCATGCGCGACAATAAACGGCTGGTGACCGACGGGCCGTTCGCAGAGACGCGGGAACAGCTCGGGGGGTATTTCCTGATCGACGCTAAGGATCTTGACGAGGCGATCGGAATCGCCGGGCAGATCCCGGCAGGACGCTGGGGAACCGTGGAAATCCGGCCCGTGATGGAAATTCCGGGCTTGCCGGCGGATTAGTCAGATTAGCGTGTCGATTTCACGATTCGTCGTTCGACTTAATAGTAGAAAGCGAGTTCAGCCGGCTATGAACTTTTTGCAGGCTGAGCGCAAGGAGATGGCGAAATGCAAAAAATCACACCGTTCTTGTGGTTCGATGGGAAGGCGGAGGAGGCGGCCAATTTTTATGTCTCCATTTTCAAGAACTCGAAGGTTGGAAAGGTCAACCGTTACGGTGACCACGGGCCGGGACCGAAAGGAACGGTCATGATCGCGACGTTTCAGATTGATGGGCAGGATTTCATCGCGTTGAACGGCGGCCCACAATTCAAATTCTCTCCGGCCATTTCGTTCGTCGTGAATTGCGAGACGCAGGAAGAAGTCGATGACCTGTGGGAGAAGCTTTCCCAGGGCGGAACGAAACAACAGTGCGGCTGGCTGCAGGACAAGTTTGGCGTTTCCTGGCAAATCGTTCCGACCGCGCTCCCCAAGCTGATGAGCGACCCCGATCGAGAAAAAACCAGCCGGGTCATGCAGGCACTGATGAAGATGGACAAAATTGACATTCGACGCCTGCAGCAGGCTTACGAGCAGGCGTGAAGCGTCCTACTTAAAAAAGGAGATAGGACTATGCGATTCATGATGATCGTCAAAGCGAATAAGGATTCCGAGGCGGGGAAGATGCCGAGCGAGGAGCTGCTCACCGCCATGGGAAAGTACAACGAAGAGCTGATGAAAGCCGGCGTGCTGGTCGATCTCTCGGGACTTCAGGCCAGCTCGAAGGGCGCGCGCATCAAGTTCTCGGGCAAGAAAATAACGGTGATCGACGGGCCGTTCGCCGAGACCAAAGAGCTGATCGCGGGCTACTGGATCATTAAGGTGAAATCGAAGGAAGAGGCGATTGAATGGGCCAAGCGCGTCCCCAATCCCCACGGCGAGGGCCAGGAAGGCGAGATCGAGATTCGCCAGTTTTTCGAGATGGAGGATTTCGCTCCGAGCGAGGCGATCGACCGCGCAAAGGAAATGGGGAAAGAGCTCGCGAAATCGAAGAAACAATCGCAGTGAGGCTGTCGATTTTGAAGTTTGCCGTTCGACAATCTGGTGAAAGACCGAAAGGCTGAATCAAAAATTTTGAAAAGGGAGACCGCGATGCAACTGAATGCGTACCTGCTGTTCAAAGGCAATTGCGAGGAAGCGTTCAAGTTCTATGAGAAATGCCTCGGCGGCACGATTAAAGCAATGATTCCCCACGCGGGGACGCCAGCAGAACAACACGTGCCGGCGGAATGGCGTAATAAGATCATGCACGCGTGCCTGACTGTGGGCGACGCGATGCTGATGGGTAGCGACGCTCCACTTGACCGGTTTGAAGAGCCGAAAGGCTTCTCCGTGTCGCTTATGATCAATGACCCGGCGGAGGCAGAGCGCCTGTTTCACGCGTTGGAGGAAGGCGGGAAGGTGAGGATGCCACTCCAGCAGACCTTCTGGGCCACGCGGTTCGGGATGCTGGTCGACCGATTCGGCACGCCGTGGATGATCAACTGCACGCAGGCTGCGGAGCGGGCTGCCTAGCGTGAAGTCGCCCGGGAACGCCATTCTCCTGAATGGCGTCTCCTAGACCGCCAATCGGGAGATTGGCGTTCCCGGGGTTCAACCGATTGGGTTTGCACTAAAGGAGAAATGCAATTTATGGAATCAGCTGCTCAACCATCAATTCAATCAGCGACTCAACCCGGCTCTGTCACGAAAAAATCATTGTGGACCGGGCGCATCTTCAGCGGTCTCGTCACTGCATTTCTGCTCTTCGACGCTGTCATACATCTTATGAAGCCGGCGCCGGTCGTGGAGGGATTTGCGAAGCTCGGGTTTCCCATACGTCTCGCTGTTCCGCTCGGTATCATCGAGCTCGTGTGCATTCTCCTTTACGTGCTTCCCCGCACCTCTATTCTCGGCGCGATTCTGCTGACAGGCTATCTAGGTGGAGCGATTGCGATCCAACTGCCCACTGGAAATTCGCTCTTCGGCGAAGTGTTGTTTCCGGTTTATGTCGGAGTGATCGTCTGGGGAGGGCTTTACTTGCGCGATGATCGGCTGCGTGCCCTCGTTCCCTGGCGACGTTAGCTTGACTCGGATTGGGAGCAAATTGTTCGGTGCCTATTGAAAACATTTGGTCCATAATAGCGGGATTTTCAGGAAGGAGCCGGAGAAATGAGCAACGTACGCGTACTCGTGGGCACACGGAAGGGCGCATTTATTTTGTCTTCGGACGGCAAGCGGGAAAAATGGGACGTCGGCGGCCCGCACTTTGCCGGCTGGGAGATTTATCATCTCAAGGGGTCGCCTGCCGATCCGGACCGGCTTTATGCGTCGCAAAGTTCGGGCTGGTTTGGGCAAATCATTCAGCGGTCCGACGACGGCGGCAAGACGTGGCATCAGCCGGGATCGGCTGCGAATGAACCGCCCGAGCAAGTTGTAAGGCCGGTGGGCGAGAGCAATAAGTTTGTCTACGACGCATCGGAGCAGAGCGGCAAGCCGCTGACCACGCACCAGTGGTATGACGGAACGCAACATCCCTGGGAGTTCAAGCGAGTCTGGCATCTCGAACCGTCACTGACTGAACCCAACACGGTCTACGCCGGGATTGAGGATGCTGCTTTGTTCCGCTCGACCGATGGCGGCCAAACGTGGAAGGAGTTGCCTGGACTTCGCGGCAACGACACCGGGCCGCGCTGGCAGCCGGGAGCCGGCGGGATGTGCCTGCACACCATCCTTCTCGATCCCAGCAATCCGAAACGAATATTCATCGCCATCTCGGCCGCGGGCGCGTTTCGTACCGACGACGGAGGAAAAACCTGGAAGCCGATCAATCGCGGGCTAAGGTCTCAACACATTCCGGACCCGACTGCCGAAGTAGGGCACTGCGTTCACCGCATCGCGCAGCACCGGTCGCGCCCGAACACGCTGTTCATGCAGAAGCACTGGGACGTGATGCGAAGCGACGACGCCGGAGACAATTGGCGAGAGATCAGCGGCGATTTGCCGACCGACTTCGG
>DATNIO010000292.1:0-43349 GCA_035604385.1 Verrucomicrobiia bacterium
AAACAGCCGCGCGGCGCGCGAGAAAAGCGCTTCGGCCGAAATGCCGATGCCGGGAGCAAGCACTCCACCCATGTACTCGCCGCGCGCGGAGACGACGTCAAAATTGATGGCCGTGCCGAAATCCACGACGATGCACGGGCCGCCGTATTTCGTGAACGCCGCGACCGCGTTGACGATCCGGTCCGCGCCCACTTCCTGCGGATTGTCGTACAGAACGGGCATGCCGGTTTTCACGCCCGGCTCGATGAACAGGGCCTTCACGCGAAAATACCGCTCGGACATTTCCTCAAGCGTGGAATTGAGCGGCGGCACAACCGAGCTGATGATTACTCCACTGACCGACGACGGATCGATTCCGGCTAAAGTAAAAAGTTCGCGTGTAAGTATGCCGTATTCATCGACGGTCTGATCGCGCGCCGTCGTGAGCCGCCAATGGGCAACAAGCTCCGTGCCGCGGAAAAATCCGAGGACCGTGTTGGTGTTCCCGACATCCAGAGTCAGCAGCATCAATCCGCCTCGGAAAGAGTCCCCGCAATCACCGGCAGGACTTGTCCGTCGTCGCGCCGCACGAGCAGAAGCCCGCCGGGTTCGAGCCCTTCCGTCGTGCCGGTGTAAGTTTCGGATGCCGTCTCGATCCGCACGCGCTTTCCCCGAGCGTAGCTCGAAACTTCGGAAAACCGCGCCACGATCGCTTCCGGCCCTTCCGTTACGAAGCGATTGTAGTAGGAGTCGAGGTGCCGCAGCAACCGCGCAACGATTTCCACGCGGGATTGCGCGTGCTTGGTTTCGATTCGCAGCGACGTGGCAATCTTGGAAAGTTCCTCCGGAATCCGTTCGTGATTCACATTGATTCCGATTCCCACGGCCACGAAATGAATTTGGTCCTGCTCCGCATTCATTTCCGTCAGGATGCCGCAGAATTTCTTGCGTCCGAAGAGGAGATCGTTCGGCCAGCGCAGGTCTGGCGCAAGGCCGGTTTGCTCCAGAATGGCTTCGCGGACGGCCAGTCCGGCAACCAGCGTGATGAGGGGAGCCTGCTGCGGCGGAATCGGCGGGCGCAGCAGCACGGTCATGTAGATGCCGTTCGTCTTTTCCGAGTGCCAGGTGTGCCCGGCGCGGCCTCGCCCGGCAGCCTGCTCCTCGGCGATGACGACTGTTCCGTGCGGTTCCCCACGCTCTCCCAGCGTCATGGCGACGGCGTTGGTCGAATCAATTTTGAAGAAATGGTAGATGCGTTTGCCGAGCGCTCCCGGATGCAGCCGCCTGTGCAGCAGCTTCGGCGCGAGGATGTCGGGCACCTTTTCGATCTGGTAGCCGGTGCCCGTATGGCCCTTTACGCGGACGCCAAGGGCGCGCAGCTTCTCGATCCAATTCCATACGGTGCCACGCGTAACGCCGATTTCGCGCGCGATCTTCGCGCCGCTGATCACGATCATCGTGTTGTCAGCGAGCAGCGCGAGGAGCGCGTCGATGCGTCGATCGGTCGTGCCCGGAAAAGTTGTGTGCGCCATGATGGTTGAGGAAAAAGTCGGGTGCCGTCCAAATGGCCGTGTTTGCGTGCGGCCCGATAGGTGTAGAGGCACAGCGTGCCGTGCCCCCTACGGATTCCTCCTACGTGCCGGGATTCTTTTCGAGCGTCCTGAGCCGTTCCTTCAACTTTTGAAGCTCTGATTGCCGCTCGGCGAGCGTCGCTTCGAGCCCCTTTACGATATGCTCTGGCGCGCGGCTGCGAAATGTCTGGTCTTCCAGCCGTTGCTGCTTCGAAGCGACGTCTTTCGTGAGTCGTTCGATATCTTTGCGCAGTCGTGCAACTTCTGCCGTTATGAGCACGGCGTCTACGGTGAATCCTGCCTCAACGCGAAGGCCAACATCGCCCTCTTGTGTACGGTACACGGTTCCGTCAGGTGCGATTGAGAGCCGTGTGAAGTCCACGTTGCTAAAGCCACCTAACCTCTTAAAGGCCTCCAAGTTATTGCGGATGATATCGACATACTCCTTGCTGACGTTCCCTACGGAGAAGCTGAACTTCGTCTTTGGGTCAACCTTAGAATCGGCACGAGTAACTCGGGCGAAATTGACGAGCTGCTGTAGGTAGAGCATTTGCCTTTCAGCCTGTTCATCAATTCGTTCGGCGTGCGGTTTCGGAAAGCGGTCTAGGGCAATCGAACGCGCGCATTCCCGCTGCGGCAACTGGTGCCACAATTCCTCGGTAATAAACGGCATGAACGGATGGAGCAACCGCAGGGCCGTCTCGAACGCCGCGAATAAGTTTTTCCAGGTAGCCGCCGATTTCGTCCGGTCGGGCGAAAGCAATTCCGGCTTCACCCATTCGATGTACCAGTCGCAAAAATCGCCCCAGAAGAAGTGATAGACGACATGCGCCGCTTCATGAAAACGGAAGTGCTCAAGCGCATCGTTCACTTGGGCCGTCGCGCGCGCGAGACGAGAAAATATCCAACGGTCGATAAGCGCAACTTCGGCACCTGCGGCATAGGGCGCAGCCGCGCGCACATCGGGAGACGCGAGCGCCTCCAACGTTTCGCCGCCCGTCGCTTCGTACTTGTCCAAATTCATGAACACGAAGCGCGCCGCGTTCCATATCTTGTTGGCGAAGGCCCGGTAGCTCAGAATCCGATCCTCGGTCAGAACGATGTCGGTCCCGGGCGCGGCCATGCTCGCCAAAGTAAAGCGCATCGCGTCGGTCCCGAACTTTTCGTTCATCTCGACGGGATCGATTCCGGTGCCTTTCGACTTCGACATCTTCTGGCCTTCCGCATTTCGCACGATCGAATGCATCCAGACCTGCTTGAACGGAACCTGGCCGGTAAATTTCAAGCCCATCATGATCATCCGCGCGACCCAGAAGAAGAGAATGTCGTACGCGGTGACCAGCAAGCTCGTTGGATAATATTTCCGGTAGTCGGGCGTATCGTCCGGCCAGCCCATCGTGGAGAACGGCCACAGCGCCGAGCTGAACCACGTTTCGAGCACATCAGGATCTTGTGTCAGCTTGCCCGATCCGCATTTCGCGCATTTTGTCGGCGCTTCCCGCGCGACGATGATTTCCTTGCAGTCGCCGCAATGCCACGCGGGAATCCGATGTCCCCACCAAAGCTGGCGCGAGATGCACCAGTCGCGAATGTTACGCATCCACTCGAAATATTCCGTGCGGCGATTGTCGGGCATGAGCTCGACGTCGCCGCGTTCCACGGCGGCAATCGCGGGCTCGGCCAGCGGCTTCATTTTCACAAACCACTGCGTGGAAGCGCGCGGTTCGACAATCGTTCCGCACCGATCGCAAGTTCCGACGGCGTGCGTATGGTCCGCAACTTTTTCGAGCAGGCCCGCCGATTCGAGGTCGGCAACGACGCGCTTCCGCGCCTCGAATCGGTCGAGGCCCGCATATTTTCCCGCCGCGGCGCTCATCTTCGCGTCGTCGGTCATGACGTCAATTTCGGGCAGGTTGTGGCGGCGCCCAATTTCAAAGTCATTGGGATCGTGCGCCGGTGTAACTTTCACCGCGCCCGTGCCAAACTCACGGTCCACGACAAAATCATCGACGATGGGAATTTCGCGGTTCATCAGCGGCAGCAGAACCATTTTCCCGATCAAATGCTGGTAGCGCGGGTCGCTCGGATGGACGGCCACAGCAGTGTCACCCAACATGGTTTCGGGCCGCGTCGTGGCCACGACGACATGTTCGTTCGTCCCGACAATCGGGTAGCGGATGTGCCACAGATGGCCCTGCCGCTCTTCGTGTACGGTTTCGAGATCGCTGATCGCGGTGCGGCATTGCGGGCACCAGTTCACGATGTAGTGCCCGCGATAGATCAGGCCATCTTCATAGAGGCGCACGAAGACTTCGGTCACAGCTCGCGACAGTTCCGGCGAGAGCGTGAAGCGCTCCCGCGTCCAGTCGCAGCTTTCGCCGAGCTGAACCATCTGCCGCGTGATCGTCCCGCCGGATTCGGCCTTCCACTCCCAGACTTTTCGTTCGAATGCTTCGCGGCCCAGGTCGCGGTAATTGATGCCCTGCGCGGCAAGCTGGCGCACCACAACGCGCTGCGTCGAGATCCCCGCGTGGTCGGTTCCGGGCAGGTAAAGCGTGTTGTAGCCCTGCATCCGCCGCCAGCGCGTCAGGATATCGATCTCGGTGTGGTCGAGCATGTGGCCGATGTGCAGCGACCCGGTGACGTTCGGTGGCGGGATGACGATGGAAAACACCGGGCCGGGCGCGTTCACGTCGGCGCGAAACAGGTTTTCCTCCGCCCATTTCTTCGCCCACCGTTGCTCGATCAGTTGCGGCTCGTAAGCCTTGGGAATCTCTCTCGGCATGTTCTCCAGCCCTGTGGTTAAGACGATTACTATACGGACGGTCGCGCGGACGGTCAAATGCGCTTCGGGCGCAGGGACGCGCAATCTATTGGATTCTGAAAAAGAATTGGGGAAGGAGTGAGCTTCTAGCGTTTCGTGACTTCGCGGTGGACGAGCGCCTGAACGACGGGCCGCAAAAATTCCTTGGTGATGATATCCACCACTTGCGGACGCATCTTCTCCAATACGCGCTGGACCACGGCTTCGACTAAAGCCGGGTCCGGCGAACCAGGCAGCGCCGAGCTTGCTGACGCGGGGTCGACATTTGCTGCGGTTGCCGCGGGAGGCTGTGCAATAGAAGCAGGCGCCGGTTGGGTGTTTGCAGCGGGTACGGTAGGCGCCGGTGCGACAGGTGGCGTCGCAGGCTTGGATTTCTCCGCAAAGGATTCAATTGGCTTAGGCTGGAGGCTCGCAGTCAAATCCGCCCAATCCTGCTTGGGAATCGAACGCGCAGTATCTTCCGCGCTTTGCTTCGACGGCTTCGAAACAGGCGGTGCTGAATTCGAAGGCGCAGATTCGGCATTTGTGGCGGCTACCAAGGGATGCTGCTCGACGGGAATAGGCGACGCCTTGGCTTTTTCCGCCACAGGTTCGATCGACTTGGGCTGAAGGCTGGATGCCAGGTCGGCCCAGTCCTGCTTAAGAATCGATCGCGCCGTATCCTCGGCGCTTTGCGCGATGGGTTTTGCCGTAGTCTGCGCGGGCGTTGGAGAGCGCGGTGGCTCCGGCGGTCGAGCAGAAACAGAAGACGGCGCAACTGGCGCGGGGTCGGCTTTCAAATTGCTCGTTTCAATTACGCCAGCCTGATCGCTATCCGAGGCCTCTGCACTTTCCGCGCTCCAATCCGCAGCCGCCTCGGGGATTTCCTCGGCGGGAGGAGGAGGAACGGAAGCCATCCATTCGATCGGATTGGCGGCCAGATCGTCCGGCTTTCCGGCTTCCACGGTCAGAGAAGCCTGCGAGGCCGCATCCTGGGCGATTAAGTGCGACGATTCCACAACTGTGGAGGTCTGCCCGGCCTCAGAATCCTGTTCATCCCGTACCAGTTCGAACGACTCTACCGGCTGCAAAAAGTCGGAATCCGTGCGGGACTTGGCTTCCTCATCCGGCGTCCATGCGTGCATGGGAGGTTCAGAGGAGTAATCCGCTTCAGTCTCTGACTCTGAATTTTCCTCATCCGTCTCAGGTTTGGGCTCTTCCGTTTTCCAGAAAATCGGGTCTCCCAGGGACGCATCGCGGGAACTCGTCAGGATTTGGTCGTCGCCAACGGGCTCGACCTCTCCTGTCCCCGACGGTGCGGACTCTTGTGCGGGAGTCTCCAAAAGCTGCCCAAACGCGATGGGGGCGTCGCCTTCGCCGAAGGAAAGACGATCCACTGGCGGTCGGAATTCTTCTATGGGCAACTCTTCCGACATTTCCGGGGCAGGGGGATGTTCCTCCGCGGTTGCGACTCCGCCTGCCTTGCTCTGCATGGAAATCGCGGGCTTGGAAGCCGCCACGGTCACGAGCCGGTCGCCAAGGGTGCGATCCAGCAGTGTTTTCACCATTGCAATCAGCGGGTCTGGCGGAACAAATGGCTTTTTTAGGATTCCGTCCGCGCCGACGCGCTGCGCCTCTTGCTCGTCCAGAGGATCGAAAGCGCCCACCAGCAGAACCACTGGCACATGGGCAAAACGAGAATCCTTTTTCACATATTCGCAGACCTCATACCCATTCCGGACGGGCATGAAAATATCGGCGAGGACGAGGTCGGGCGAGATATCGGCGAGTTTCCTTACAGCTGCTTCGCCGTTATTTACCGAAACTACGTCTACACCCAGATCGGCCAAGGCAAGGGCTACCGTCTTCTGGACGTTGCTGTTATCGTCGGCTACCAGAATCTTTGCCACGTGCCGTCCTCCCGATTACTGCGGGCGCGAATATCCCCTATTGCGCGGGGGCGCAATATTCCCCAGTCCATTCGTAACACTATGATCCAAGTGAGTCAATAAAGACCGGACGGGCATGTGTCTGAACGAACTAGTTGACCTGATGACCAGTATTCGGGCCGAGGAGGGCTTCCGGTCGAATCAACGCTTACCTGCTAGAACGGAATGAGTTTCCGGAGGCCACCCTTTTTCTTGCTGGTAGATTCCTGGCTCGTATTGGCGGGGGGTGCGGGGGTCGCCGCGCTCGCGGGTTGCGTTGTGTCCGTCGCCGCCGGAGCCGCGTCCGAGGCTACAGGAGCCGCATCCGGTGCAGGAGTGGCTGCAGCCGAATCCGGCAGGGCATTCGGACTTCCCGGAGTTACAGTTTCCACGGTCGCCGTATTTCCGACGCTGGAAGCTGGGGCCGTATTGGCGTTTGGCTGCAATCCAAAGCCAATGGTCTCATCTCCGGATTCGCTTGCGGGCGTCATGGTCGGAGGGCCGCTACGAGCGGCCGTAGAGACATCCGGGCTTGTCTTCAGGAAAGTCATGGTTCGCTTTATCCTGCCCGGACGGTCGGCCGACTGTTCCTTTTGCATTCGCGCGACGGCTGTGGGATCCGGGGGTGGAACCGGGACGCCAAATTTGACCAGCTTATTCTTCGAGTCACCCGCTAGAGGAGAGAGTGGGTAATCCTTCACGATCCGGCTGTAATACTTGGCGGCAATTTCATTGTGCTCGCCCTTTTCATAGATCTGGCCGAGCATCCAGTTGGCTTGATCCGCCTGGCTGTAGAGGGGATAACGATTTGTCAATTCGATCAGACGAGCCCCCGAGGCCCTGTAGGCGCCGCGGATGTAATAGAAACTGGCTACTCTAAAATTGCCTTCCGCCAAAACTTCCTGAACGTCGCGCAGGTGTTGCTCGGCCTGGGGAAGGAGAGCGCTGTTGGGATATTTTTCCAGGAAGGTTTGGAATTCGGCTTCCGCTTGCACGGCCTCGGCATGGTCACGGTCCGGCTTTTCCATCTGGCGGTAGTGCGCCATCGCGATCTGCATTTGGGCGTTAGCCGCTTCATCAAGGAAAGGGAAGAATGTAATGAAATCTTTGTATTCGACGATGGATTGCTTCAGGCCAGCGGTTCCCCCTTCCTTGTAGTAGGAATCACCGATTGCCAGTTTGGCCTTGGCCAGGTATTCGCTGTCCGGGTAGGTGTTGATGAGGGTTTCCAAAGCCAGACGGCCTGTGGTATATCGCCCGCGTTTCAAGTCCGCGGTAGCCTTCGTATACAGGACCTTGTCGGGCTCGACAGAGGTTCCGGCGACGGGAGCCGTATTCTTCTTACCCAAACATCCGGTAAGCAGCGTCGTTCCGAGTGCCACGAAATATATGAGCCGGCCCTGTTTCAACTTTGATCCTTAATTTCTGGCGGGCTCCAATTAGAGCGCCCGCCCGAATTCCGGCGGGCTCTCCGTCGCTGCGGACCCCACCTGCGCCTCAAACTTTTTGTGCCAGCGCCCCATCAGCCGTTTGCTTCATTGCGCGCACAGCCTCCGCGGCGTCGGGGGTATGGAAAATGGAGGTTCCGGCAACCAGAATTTCGGCGCCGGCGCGAACCAGATCTGCCACGTTTTCCGGACCGACTCCCCCATCTACTTCGATCCGGAAAGAATGATTATAGCCCTCTCGAATTCGTTTTAGCTCGCGAATCTTTCCGAGTGCTCCGGGAATAAACTTCTGCCCGCCGAATCCCGGATTTACCGACATCACCAGAACATGATCGACTTTCCCGAAGATTTCGGAAAGCGCGGAGACGGGAGTCGCCGGATTAATCACGGCGCCCGGCTGGCATCCGTGCTCTCGAATCATCGAGAGCGCCCGGTCCAGGTGCGGCGTGGCTTCCTCGTGAACGGAAATCATGTCGGCGCCCGCCTCCGCAAATGCCTGGATGTACTGCTCGGGATTCTCGATCATCAGATGCACGTCCAGGGGTAGCCGGGTCGCCTTGCGCAAGGAGGTTACGACGGGGACGCCGATGGAGATGTTCGGCACGAAATGCCCGTCCATTACATCCACATGGAGCATCGCCGCGCCGCCACGTTCCACCGCGCGGATGCCATCTCCTAGGCAGGAGAAGTCCGCAGCGAGGATGGACGGGGCAATTTCAACGGGATAGTTCACAATTTCTCCGCGGACATCTTACCAGATTGGCGTATTTGCTTGCACCGTGCGCTCAGCTACGAAAAATCATGCGGGCCAGGCTCGGAAATTCCTATTGCGCCACAATCATCTCGATGGCTGATTCGTTTGTTATCTTGGTGCCCGGCTCGGGTGATTGCTCCGTCACCGCTCCCTTCGGCCACTGGGGGGAGGGAGCGTACGTGGTCTTTGCCAGCTTGAGCCCGGCAGAAGTGAGCAGCCGATCCGCTTCCGGCAGTGACATTCCGACAAGCCACGGCATGATGTAAGCAGCGGGCGGTTCCGCCTGCGCAACCAGCAAATCGACCCGAGGACTGGCCGCCTTAATTCCGGGGAGCGGGGTCTGCTGCAAAACGGTGTCGGACAGGGCGGTCGGAGCCGTGAACGCGGTCACTTCGCCCAGTTGTAGGCCTACCTGCGGCAACTGGATGCGGGCTACACGAAGGGATTCTCCCAGCAGCGAGGGAGTGGTCACATTTTGCGGGCCCAGGCTGAGGACGACGTGCGCGTTTTGCGCAACCTTCATGCGCTCGCCTTCCGGAGGACTTTGCCGCGCCACAGCATTTGCAGGCAGATCGCTGTAGACCCGGTCGACCACTTTCAATTGGAGTCCCCGCCCTTGCAGAATGGCTTGCGCATCGGCCGAGCTTTTGCCGACAAGATTGGGCATGGACACTTCGCGGCCCTGAATCGCGAAACGCATGGCCGTCACGGCGCTCAGGAACGCCGCCGCTGCCAGAATGAAAACCAGCAGCCCCATGCGAAATACCCATTCGATGCGCTCGCGAAGACTCATCGATTCACCGCTTCCAATTTATCACGCGCGGTCCGTGCCTTCCAGCGCGGTGCAAGAAAAAGCATTTCACCACAGAGAACACGGAGGGCACGGAGTTTAAGAGAAAAAATCTAATGCAAATTTCAAGGGTACAAGAGATTCTCCGATTTTCTCTGTGCCCTCTGTGTTAAGCCTTCGGTTTTTGTCTTTCGATCATGGCGGCGAAGAATCCATCCGTTCCATGCTCGGGAGGAAAAGTCCGAAAGAAGCCGTCCGCGCAAGCAACGCTCTCTAAGTCTACGGACTCCCGCAAGACACTTTCGATGGCGCTCCGAGGATCGGCGACTCGGAAGTCGTCTCCAAACCCGCCCAACACTTCGCGGACGACGAATTCGTTCTCCTCAGGCTCGAGCGAACACGTGGAATACACCAGCCGCCCGTGAGGCGCCAAATGCGGGAGAGCATTTCGAAGCAAGAGCGCCTGGCGGTCATGCAGATCCTTCAGGTCTTCGGCGCGGAGCTTCCACCGAATTTCCGGGTGCCGGGCCAGCGTGCCGGTGCCGGAGCAGGGAACATCGACCAGAATGCGGTCGAACAGGCGTTCGAACGGAAGCGGCTGCGATCCATCCAGGACGACAGTTTCAACGTTTCGAACGCTAGCGAGTTCGAATCGCTCCTGCATGGCGCGCACCCGATTCGCATGAAGATCCGCGGCGACTACTTGGCCCTGTGCTTCAGCCGCGCGCGCCAGGAGCATTGTCTTGCCGCCAGGCGCAGCGCATAGGTCGAGTACAGAATTGCCGGGATCGGCCGCCACAAGGCCCGCTACGGCCTGGGAAGCCTCATCCTGGATCGCTACCCAACTGGAACGCACGGCCTCGCTCGCAGCGGGGTTTCCGCCTTCCAGAACCCAGGCGTCACGCAGCAGTCGCCCCGGTTGGATATGGCAGCCAGTCAGCTGAAGCGACAAGTTCGAATCCTCGCGCCTCTGCGGGTCGAGCAGATACCCTGAAAGAACGGGAACGCGATTGTTTGCCTGAAGCAGACTACGCGTCCGCTCCTCTCCAAAGATTCGAAGCCAGCGCTCGACAATCCAAGTGGGATGCGAATATTGAATCCCAAGCCTGTCCGCGAGAGGAAGGTCCGTCGGGAGAAGACTGGCGACAGCATCGGCCGGCGATTTTCCGGGGAAAGGTTCCTTTGCGGCCTTGCGCAGAATTGCATTCACCAGAGTAGCCGCGGAATGTTTCCTCGCGCGCTTGACCAGTTCCACAGATTCGTGGACAGCGGCGCGAGCTGGGACGCGGTCGAGAAACAAAAGCTGGTAGACGCCCAACCGGAGCGTAATCCGAACCTCGACATCAGCCGTGTTCGCCGGTTTTTTCAAATAGCGGTCAATGACGAAATCGAGAAGTCTCTGCCAGCGTAACACGCCAAGCGCAAGTTCAGTGGCCAGGCCGGCATCCTCGGTCTTCACCGTCCTGTCCAGCTCTGCGCGCAGCACGTCATCCGCGTACGCGTTCTGTTTCGCGACGCGCAGCAGGACATCGAATGCAATCGTTCGTGCTCGCGAAATTGGCATAAGCAAATATGGAACCACACTATGCCGAGGAAGTGAAATGACACCGCAGGAGGGCTGTAGGTCAGTTTCCGATAAGCGGACTGGGAAGTATCCCTTGACAACACGTATGCCTTTCTGCTAGACTTTTCACATTATGAGAGTCAAACAGAGCATTCCCAAAGAACTTCGGTACACCGTTCGCAACTTTGACCGCGAGTTTCCGAACGATGATGCGTGCTTGGAGTACATGAAAGAGCAACGCTGGCCGGGCGGAATCGCCTATTGCGAGAAGTGTGACCGGAAGACGAAGCATCATCGAATCGTCGGCAGGACCGCGTATAGCTGCGACTACTGCGGGACTCAGATTTATCCGCTCGCTGGAACCATCTTTGAGAAGACCACCACTTCGCTCAAGTTGTGGTTTTATGCCGCGTATTTGATGGGTTCCACTCGATGCGGTATCTCCGCAAAGCAAATTCAGCGCGAAACTGGAGTCACTTATAAAACCGCATGGCGCATGTTCAAACAGATCAGAACCTTGCTCTCCGAGGGCGACATGCATTTGGAGGGACCAACGGTGGAAGTAGACGAAACCTACTTCGGCGGCAAGCGCAAATATGGGACTGGTAGACCGGGACGCGGCGACCTGAAAATGACTCCAATTGTCGGGATCGTCCAACGTGGCGGGAAAGTGCTCGCGCGAGCGATTCCTGCGGCAGACAAAACCAACTTGCTCGGGACCATCCGCGAACACGTCACTCCGGGCAGCTTGATCTATACCGACGAATACCCGGCCTATCATGGAATCAAATATCTGTGGCGCGACGGCAAGCCTGCTGGCTATCGGCATCGCCAGATTCGCCACAAACGGCGTGTGTACGTGAACGGGGACATTCACACCAATAGTGTCGAGGGATTCTGGAGTTTGATTAAGCGCGGGATTGGTGGTGTCTATCAGTCAGTTTCACCGAAGTATCTGCAAACCTATCTGGACGAATACAGTTTCCGCTTCAACCGACGACGTGAAGGCAACCAACAGTTCAGGGCGATTTTGGAGCGGGCCGTAGATCGGGCGCTGTAGCTGCCCGCTTCAAAAGATTGTGGAATGCGTCTCGCGCGTAGGGACGCATTTTTTCTTTTGTTTCCTTGCGCGGTTTCATCTTGCGTATCCGTTTCATGTTTTGGAAAACCTTTCTCGTAGAATCTGATTGTAGGCTTTCAACGCTTTAGGTTTGTTTTTCAAGTCATATTCAAATATTGCGCCAGACGTGCGGACCATGTTGCTTAAATCTTTGAGATGTTCTTCGGACCATTCAAATTCAATATGCTTGAGTTTGGAGAGTTCCTTCCAAGTCGAGCTACTGTATTCTTTTCCTGCGACTCTATCTGCGTAACATCGGCGGCTTTGCCAAGCGAAAAGATCAGCCGCTTGCAGTGGAAGAAATAGTTTTTCGTCACGATGTATCGGCCTATTTCCAATTAAAGGCCTGAACTCTGCTGGTAGATTTTCCTTTGTAAACTCCCAAGTCTTTTGAATTAAGTCACTCTCTTTTCCTTGTTCGTCAAAAACGAAGTCCACTGGCTCAGTTGCGTGCCAGAGATCATGAAGTTGGTACATAATCATAAGTCCGATGATATTTGTGACGGATAAAAAATACGGATAATCCATCTTCTTTGCTATTTTCCCTTTGAAGTGACGGATGAAATGTTCCTGGTAGACCACTTCTCTGATTGCGAGCGGGCGATGACTCACAATCAGCGACACGAGCTTTTGCAAACGCTCATCTCTTTGTAGCGTACTGAACCTCTTGAATTCTCCTGTAAAGGTCCATGCCTCATTCATCTTGAAATATTTAATCGGCGGAGAAATATCTAGAATAGATTTCCATTCATCTGCGAAAACTCCCCACTTGTAGGCACCCAGTACAAACCCGGCCAATACAAAAACCGGCCCACTTCCTTTTCCGCTATCATCTACAATCGCTTGAAGAATCACCAGTTTTCTACGCCTCCGCCAATACGACGAATAGCCAGAAATTAAAGCAAAAACATATTCAGATGGGCGGGTCATTCAACACCACCGCCACTTCTGAAATGTAGCTGATTTTGTGCTACGTGTCCAGCGGGGATACTTACCAGCGGACTTATCAGGACTTGGGAGTATGACCTCTTGAGAGGGCGACTTGAAGGATTCCAGGTGAGTACGGTCCTCGATTTCGCATAGAAGGTGTTCAAAGGCGATGATACGAAAATCAATGACCAGTTTCTGTGAGTCTGCACGCAACTCGATCGCTCCACCTTATTTCTTGTGCAGGCGAATCTCGGTGAAGTCCGCCCAGCCAAGAGTGTGTGAGCGCCATAGACCCTTTTTCGTAATGCCAAATTGTTTTGTAGTTAGCGATCCGCTTGCAATCCACAAACACATCGCCACGAACAGGATTGTAAAGGCGGCAAATATTTCATTATGGCGAAACGCTGGGGTATGCCGTCCACCCAGATGATTCGTAAGTGATGCAGTGATCCAATCCGAAACTGATCGAACGCATTATTCTGGTTTCTGAGCCCCTTTCATTGCACCAATAGTTTCACATTGCCACTCCGACTTCGAGTCTCCCCAACTCAAAATCTGGCACAGGGGGGCCACTTTGGCGCGCCCTATATCCCTTCCCGTCAAGGTGCCACTGTCAATGGATGATTGATAGAACGAAGAAGATAGGAATTCGGCCAGGGTCTTCAAATCGCCCGTCACTGTGACCGATAGACCGCCCGGGCAGTCGGCCCATCGGTCAGGATTTCCGGACTATTACTTCAACTCCGTAACGCCCTTGACGGGCTGAGAGCTCGAATCACCCAGTTGGGTACCGTCCGCCGTCAGTACGGCGATGATGCGGCCGGCTGGCTGGCCGCTCTTGACCGGTTCAATCTTTACCGTCACCTGATCGCCGGGCTTAAAAGAATTCTTGCGATAACCGGCCGGGTACGTCACGGCGGGAGACTGGGTCTCGGCAATCCACTCCGTCACTTTGCCGTCTTCGCCTTTCACTTCGATGGTCAACAAGCAGTGCGGATTGGAGTAGAGCCACTCCTTGACGGTCCCTTTGAGGATCACTTTCTTCTCGATGTCAAACGATGCGGCGCCATGGTGCGCCAACAACGGCGCTGATATCACCAGTCCAATGACTAGAACCACGAAGACAACAAACTTGTTTCTCATTGCTCCTCCGTTCCGTCAATGCCGATATTCTAGAGTGATCGGTCTCCTGACCTTGACGATGGCTTGGTGTCGGCCCGCCGTCCCACGATTGGCGCAAGTATACTCCAATCATCCAGCCATTTAGTAAGTGTCCGGAAACTGGCGAAAGTGTCGCGCCCATCACACCGCTGGTATGACGCTGCGTAACCCAATTTGATTACCTAAGGGTCGGGCCTGCGGCGGATCCGCCGATCAAGGTCGCGGAAACCGGGTTCGGCTTACTTGCCATTCGGGCTTGCGGCGCTGCCGAAACGCTTGTTGTAATTCTCTGCCTCCACGGGCGAGCAGTAATACTCCATAATATCGGTGCGGGGATCCTGCAACCGCAGGGGCATTTTCATGGTTTCCCACGGCTTGGTGTAAATCTTCGGATCGTCGATCGTCTCTGACCATTCCATTTCATCGGCGCTGATGCGATGGAAGGTTTCCGTCACGTGTATCTGGTCGCTGATGGGCCGGCCGGTGGAATCGAGCCAGACGCGATCTTCCGGCATCGTTCCGACCGTATCGGCCTGAAAAGTATAATCGTCCAGCCACTTCCCTACGGAATAACCGAAAAACCGCTGTTCGCGGATCTGTCCGTCCAGTTCGACGGTGCCGTCCAGTACTTTGGGCAACGGCCTCCCGTCGGTCCAAATGATGCGCCAGCGGTTGTCGTAGTGATACAGGATCGCCACTTTGTAATCGTCCTGGAAGATCTGCGTAAGCCGGAGGTTGTAGTGATTGTAGCGCGGTATTCCCAAAGGCTCGCACTTGTTCCGGGGATCGTTGGTCTGCGCGGGCAGGACCGCGTCGACGCCCTCGAGCGCCTTGTGCGATTTGTACTGCTCCAGACCGTACGGCGTGTACGGAAGAGCGTTTTCCGGCCGGCCGTTGTTGGGCTTCAATTGCACGCCGCCGGCCTGAGTTCCAGAGGCTGCCCCGAGCGTCCCCCACATGCCGGTCAAATTTCGCTTTGGGGCGGGCTTGCGGTTCGCCGGCGCGATCGGCGGTCTATTCCAGACCGGATCCGGCCAGGTTGCCTTCGTTCCATCCTGCGCATTTTGAGCAGACGCGGCGATTTGAAAGGCCAGCGCCGCAATCATCGGAAAAACTGCCAAGAACACCGGACGCTTTCGCATGACTACCTCCTCCGAAGACCGGCCCTCCGATTCAGGCCGCTGCGCTCACTCAGGCAACAACAACCCGCTCAAATAGGCCGTTTGAGCGGCCAGTCTATTCAAGCAGGCCACAAGGGTCAAGCAACGCGCGGGGTAAGAACACTTAGGGACAAATTCGGCTACACCTGCGGTCCGACCGGTTGAGCCGGCAGGGATTATCGGAAGCTGGCCCAATGTCTCCAGCAGCGAAACGTTGTTAGTTTCTACGCGCCAACAAAGGCGGACGGTCGATTGCCTCAATGCTATGATCAGATTGTGAAGACAACTCCGAGGACGGACATTGTTCACCTCACCGGGAAAGGGCAAGTTGTAATCCCGCGCTGGCTGCGGAAGGAGTTGGAAGTCGAGGAGGGCACGCGCGCCTTGGTGTATCAGGAGGGGGACGCTATTGTGCTGAAGCCGATCACGCCCAGGCACATTAGGAATCTCCGCGGGTCCTTGAAGCGGTCGGGCGTGTTGAAAGCGCTGATGGATAGCCGTAAACGGGAGCGAGAACTGAATTGAATTCGATTCAACCCTAAACAAACCGTTCGGCAAGACCGATGCGCGCGCCGTTTGCGAATTCGCGCGCGGAGATTTTCTTGCGCCCTTCGATTTGTACCGCTTCGAGCCGCAAGGAAGTCCCTTCCCCGCAAATAACATAGAGATCCGTCGTTGTCTGGATAATTTCACCGGTTGCGAACTTGGTCCAGTCCGTGCTTTGTACTGCCGGGCTGCCCCATACGTGGCACGTTTGCTCTCGAAACGTGGTGTACGCTCCGGGCCAGGGCGAGAAACCGCGCATGCGGTTGTAGATTTGTTGCGCGGGTCGCGCCCAGTCAATTCGCCCATCTTCCTTTTTCAGAATAGGAGCATAGGAGGCGCTTTTTTCATCCTGCGGAGTCGTCGAAATTTCTCCGCGATCGAATCGCACGAGCGACTCGGCGATAAGTTCCGCGCCAATCGCGCTCATGCGCGCGGCTAGCTCCGGCGCAGTTTCGTCCGGTCCGATCTCAACCTCGCGTCGCAAAAGCGTTGGGCCGGTGTCCATTCGCGCGTCGATTTGCATGGTGGTGAGTCCGGTGATGGTTTCGCCATTCGCAATGGCCCAGTGGATCGGCGCGGCGCCGCGATAACGGGGCAGCAAGGACGCGTGCAAATTGAGCCACCCGAGACGGGGAATCGTCAAAAGCCTGGCGGGAATAATTTGTCCGTACGCGATGATCACGACGGCATCGGGGGCGATGCGTTTCAAAAACTCCTGCGCGGATTCGGATTTGATCGTTTCGGGTTGATAGACATGCAACCCCATTTCGAGAGCTGCTTCTTTTACCGGAGAACTGCTGACGTGCTGGCCGCGACCGCGCGGCCGGTCCGGTTGCGTGATGACGGCTTCCACCGAAAATTCCGGACGCTCCGCGAGCCGCCGGAGGGAGGGCACTGCAAATTCCGGCGTGCCACAAAAAACGATGCGCAGGGCAGCCATTGCGGTGAAAGGGAACTACCATTCGCCGGTCTTCCGCAATTTGCGGATCCGGCGTTTGATCAAGTCTCTCTTGAGCATGCTGAGGTGCTGAAGAAACAGGATGCCGTCAAGATGGTCGATCTCGTGGCAAAAGGCGCGGGCGAGCAGTCCCTCGCCGCGCATTTCAAAGAATTCGCCCTTCAAGTTTTGAGCGCGCACGGTCACGTAGGCCGGGCGCAGCACATTTCCGCGGAATCCGGGCAGCGAGAGGCAGCCTTCTTCTTCGCGCTGGTCGCCTTCCACGTGAATGATCTCCGGATTCGCAAGGACCAGCTTCGCTTCGGGATTTTTCCCAAGGCTCACGTCGACCACGGCAAGCCGTTTCGACAGCCCGATTTGCGTTGCGGCGAGGCCAACTCCCTGAGCAACATACATGGACTCGAACATGTCCTCGCAAAGCTTGGCAAGCTCGTCGTCGAACTTCTCCACTGGTTTTGTCGGCGAATCCAGCACTGCCGCGCCGTATTTTGTAATGGGATAAATCATCTCAGCTACCCACTCGATTCATTGAAACCACAGATAAACACTGATAAAAACTGATTTTGTTCTTAGAAATAGACTTTATCTGATCTGTGTTCATCTGTGGTTTCAGAATTCCTTCAACTGCCGCAGATAGCCATCGAAATTGCGGCGCGTCTCGCCCAGCGAGTCGCCTCCAAACTTTTCGATCATCGCTTGCGCGAGTACCAGCGACACCATTGCTTCGCCGGCGACTCCGCCGGCAGGGACGACGCACACGTCGGAGCGCTCGTACGCGGCGGAGATGGGCTGCTTCGTCACCATGTCGACCGTGCCAAGCGGGGTTCGCAGAGTGGAGATCGGCTTCAGGTATCCGCGCACGATTACGTCTTGGCCGTTGGTAATGCCTCCCTCGAGCCCGCCCGCGCGGTTCGACGGGCGCGTGAATTTTTTGGCGGCCGCGTCGTATCCGATCTCGTCCATGACTTCGGAGCCGTAAGAAGTGGCCGCCGCGATTCCCGCGCCGATCTCCACGCCTTTCACGGCCTGAATTGACATCACCGCCTGGGCCAGCCGCCCGTCGAGTTTTTCGTCCCACTGCGCGTGAGAGCCGAGGCCGGTGGCAACGTTGTGCGCCACGACTTCGAAAATGCCTCCAACCGTGTTCCCGGCGCGGTGCACGACATCCACTTCACTCTTCATTTGGGCTTCCGTCTCGGCGTCAATGCAGCGCAAGGGGGAATCCAAATTTTCGCAGACAGCTTGAATCTGGTTCCATGCCGCGGCGCGCGGCAGACGCGCCTTGCCGACGGCGATCACATGGCTCAGCACTTCGCATTCAAACTGGCGGAGCAACAGCTTGGCAATCGTGCCCGCTGCCACGCGCGCGGCAGTTTCACGCGCCGATGCGCGCTCCAGGATGTACCTCGCATCATGGAGATTGAATTTCATGGACCCGGCCAGATCCGCGTGTCCCGGGCGAGGCGCGATCAACCGGCGCTCGGCGCTCTCCGAGTCAGGAAGCTTTTCAACGGAGAGAGCTTTTTCCCAGTTGGCCCAGTCGCGATTCTCGATTCGCAGGGCGATGGGCGCGCCGATGGTTTGCCCGTGCCGCACGCCGGCCAGGAATTCGACGCGGTCTTTTTCGATTTTCTGGCGCCCGCCACGTCCATAGCCCAGCTGCCGCCGGTGCAATTCCCGCTGCACGAACTCGAAGTCAACGGGTACACCCGCGGGCACGCCGCTGATCCATGCGATCAGCGCCTGGCCGTGCGATTCCCCCGCAGTGACGAAGCGAAACATGGAAGGCTCGACATTCTAACGGACCCTGCACGGCGCGTAAAGTAATGAAAGGTTGTGGGACAGCCACTCTTGGCTGTCCTTGACAGTTTCAGCAAGGCGTAAAAGCGGACAGCCAAGAGTGGCTGTCCCACAAAACAGGCCTTGCACAAATTGTGTCCAACGATTGATTTACGATGCTTGACGTCCCTTGCGGCGACCAGTACGCTGTTTCGGAACTCACCCGCGCTCGAGGCACATCCGACGGCGAACGATGGCGACCACCGACCCCAAACTTCTTGAGCCCAATTCGTTTTCGGTGACTGGCGCTCTTTCAGACGGAGCGAAGCGGTGGGTCCTGCACGTGCAGGAATATTCGTTGCTGTCGGCCCAGTCGGTCGCCAGGTTATTTAGCCCTCCCTACTACGTTTCCGATGTTTTGGACCAGATGGACATCATCGGCGTTGGATCGCTGCCGATCGTCTTGTTGACCGGCTTTTTCATCGGCGCGGTCATGGTTTTGCAAACCGCCGCGCAATTCGAGAGATTTGGACAGACGGCGCTCACGGCGGACGTGGTTTCTCTCGCTCTGGTCCGCGAATTGGGACCGTCGATTACGGGGCTGCTGGTGGCGGGGCGCAACGCTTCGGGGATGGCTTCCGAATTGGGATCGATGATCGTGACCGAGCAAGTGGATGCGATGCGCGCGATGGGGACCGATCCGGTCCGCAAGCTGGTGACGCCGCGCGTGGTTGCGACCGTTCTGATGTTGCCGCTGCTTACGGCGATGGCGGATTTTCTGGGCCTGATCGGCGGATACCTCGTCTCCTTTTTCACGCTGCGATTGGGTGCGGTCACCTTCTGGACTCGCGCGATCGATATTCTGGAGTTTTCCGATCTGATGCAGGGACTCACCAAACCGATCGTCTTCGGATTCATCATCGCGACGGTAGGGTGCTACCAAGGATTGAATGTGAAGGGCGGAACGCAAGGCGTCGGGCGAGCGACGACGCAAGCGGTGGTCACCGCTTCCGTGATCATTCTGGTTTCCAACTTCTTCCTGACGAAGTTGATGCTGTACCTTGCCGGGCACCTCTTCTAACCAAAGTTGCAATCGTCCGCGCAGCGCGGACGTTTCCATCTATAATCACTGGGATGAATGTGCCGCCGGTTCCGCGACGGCGTGGACGCATCCTTTCAGAATGAGCGCGACCGCATCCAGCGAACCTGTTCTCTCTCTCGAAAATGTCAGCATTGGTTTCGACAAAGGCAACGTGCTCGATGGCCTTTCGTTTTCCGTCGCTCCGCGTGAAACTAAAATTCTAATCGGAGAAAGCGGATCAGGGAAAACGCTCATCCTGAAACTGGCCGCGGGCTTGATTCAGCCGGATTCGGGAACGGTGGAAATGCTGGGCCACCACCTGGGGCACATGACGGAAAAAGATTTGCTCGCATTCCGAAGAAATGTCGGATTCGTGTTTCAGGAGGGAGCGCTGTTTGACTCTCTCACGGTCGCGGACAATGTGGCGTACGGCCTGCGGGAAGAACACGTGAAAGAGGAGGACATCGAGCCGCGGGTTCGCGAATCCCTGCGATTCGTGGAAATGGAAGACAGTCTAGAGAAATTTCCTTCCGAACTTTCGGGTGGCATGCGGCGCCGCGTTTCCATCGCGCGCGCTCTCGTGACGCAGCCTCTTGTGGTCCTTTACGATTCTCCAACGGCGGGTCTCGATCCGGTGACTTCGCAAACGATTATCACGCTGATTCTGCGCCTGCGCGACACGCAAGGGGTCACCTCCATGCTGGCCACGCACCGCTTGCAGGACGCCTTCGGCCTGGCCAGTTACCGCTATGACGGACAGTCCGGCCGGGTGGTGCCCGTCGCGCACAACGGAGCCACGCGTCCCTCCGGCGCGGCCACAACTTTCGTCGTGCTTCGCGAGGGGAAAGTTTATTTCGAGGGGAGCCCGCCGGAACTGGCGGAAACGCGCGACGCGTACTTACGGCGGTTTTTGTTGTAACTTGGATGGCGCGGTACGGGAATTCGATGAGGAGGAGCACCGATGGCGCAACACAAACAATTGACGTGGACCGAACTCCGAGTTGGATTGTTTGTCCTGGCGGGAGCCGTTTTGCTGGCCGTGGTCATTTTCTATGTGACCGGCGGCAGCGGATTTGGGCCGAAATACCGGCTCCGCGCGTACCTGCCCGAGGTGGACGGACTGACAGTCGGCGCGCCCGTACGCGTGGACGGCGTTGACGTGGGCAACGTGGAAAAGATTGCAATTGCCGTCCCGAAGCCGGGCGTGCCGGTATCGAAGGACCGCAACATTGAAGTCGATTTGCGTCTCGACAAAAGCTATCAAACCTACATCCGCTCGGACTCCTCCGCGGGACTCATTACCGAGGGGCTGCTAGGCAACCGGTACGTGGACATCGACCGCGGGTATGTCGGGCGCGTCCTGGACAACAATGACGAAATCCCCGGCCGGGAAGAGAAGGCCCTGAAGGAAGTGGTCGAGCGCAGCGCCGACCTGATGGACAGCCTCAGCTCCATCACGAAACAAGCCAGCGCCGTGCTGACGGATGTGCGCAACGGCCGCGGTTCTCTTGGCAAGTTCATGGTTGACCAGACCGCGTACAATCACCTGAATAGTTCGCTTGAAAATGTCGACCGCGTGATGGCCGACATCCAGGCCGGGAAGGGAACGCTGGGAAAACTTGTCACCAGCGACGAAATGTATAATCGCGTGGATTCCGTCGCGGGCCGCGTCGACAGCGTCCTCGAAGCTGTCCAAAACCAGCAGGGCACGCTCGGCAAGCTCGTCTACGACACGAGCATCCACGATAGCGCGAAGAAACTGATCGACAACAGCAACGCGTTTTTCGCGGATGTGCGGAGCGGCAAAGGCACGCTAGGCAAGCTCGCCACGGACGACTCCTTGTTCATGCAGTACAAGCAGGCTGGCGAAAATCTTTCCAGCGCGACAGCCAAACTTAACTCCAACCAAAACACAATTGGGAAATTTTTTGACGACCCGAAATTTTACGACAATTTTTCTGGGCTTGCCGGGGACATGCGGCTGCTCGTGGGAGATTTTCGCAAGGACCCGAAGAAATTCCTGCACGTAAAATTCTCCGTGTTCTAGCGCTGAGCGCCTAGCGCTGCCGTGAATCGGGCAACAGGAAAATCGCGTAAAAGGTGGCGGCGAGGGTCATGACCGCCCCGGCGAGAAAAATCCGGCCGGGAGGAAGGTGGGCGGCCGAGGAAAGCGCAAAATAAAGACCCGCGGCGAGGAACACACCGATGAAGGAGAGCAGATTCGCAGCGGCGATGACGCCGCCCTTCTCCTCTCGCTTTGGCCGATGCTGGATGAGAGCATTGAGAGGAACAGCGTAGAAGCCGCCGAAAAATCCGAGCAGACAAAGATCCACTCGCACCGGCCAGACGCCAAGGCCGTGCCGCGAAACCAGAAATCCAAAGACAGTCATCCCGATCCCGCCAAGTGGAACCAGGCGGTATTCGATTTTTCCACGCGATAGGTAACCCGCGGCGAGGCTGCCCACCCCGATGCCGATGCCCACCGCGGCCTGTAAATAGCTGATCTGCGTTTCATCCACGCGCA
Organism: Verrucomicrobiia bacterium; assembly: GCA_035604385.1. Classification (GTDB taxonomy): domain Bacteria; phylum Acidobacteriota; class Terriglobia; order Acidiferrales; family UBA7541; genus Palsa-360. The sequence continues at coordinate 22,097 of DATNIO010000292.1, forward strand.
GCACGTCGTGTCCATACACGACGATCACGAATTGCAACAGTGCGGCCAGGAACCACAGATAAGTGTTTCCCACCACAGCCCAGCCTAGGACACGATCCCCCGCGATGATGCGAAGTTGTCCGCCAAGGTCGGCGAACGGATTGGCTCGAAATCTACGGGCGGGGTCGGCGGCAGGCACGCGCGAAATGCCGAGGCTAGTGAACAAGCCGAACATCGTGAGCGCAAGAAAAGTGACGCCGGACCAAATATGGCGGCCTCGAAACGCGTCGGCCAGAAACCCGGCGAACATCACCGCGGTAATGGCTGCAAGAAAGGTGCCGAGTTCAAGCACGCCGTTTCCCCAGGAGAGTTTATTTTCCGGGAGCAGCTCGGGCAGCAGCCCATACTTCGACGGGCCGAACAGCGCCCCCTGCGTGCTGATCAGAAAAACGGCGGCGGCCTCCATCGTCAGATTTCCGGCGGCAAGCGCGGCGATAGCAAAGAGTCCCACGCCGATCTCAAATAGTTTTGTGCCGATCGTGACGGTGCGCTTGCTGTAACGGTCGGCAAGGTAACCGCCCGCGAGCGAAAACAATATGAAGGGAATGGCGAACAGGGCGCCGACGAGCAGAATGAAGCGATCGCGCACAACCACGGGGAAATTGCGCTCGACGACCAGGTAGATGACAAGGAATTTCAGTCCGTTATCATTGAACGCGCCCTGAAATTGCGTAACGATCAGGCTCCAGAAACCGCGCCGCCAGTGGGAAGGAAGTCCGGACGCATTTACACGCGAAACATCCCCGGTTGGCGTCACTGCATTCGCAGCCGATGCGTCTTTGGGAACGGTGGACATAGGGTTTCGCGAGGGAACTCCGCGCGCGTGAAACCGGCGCCTCCTTCGTGTGATGCGCAGTTTAGACACGCAGCGCCCGTCGAGCAAGGCTTTGGCATGCGCCGCGTGTCGTGTAGAATCTAGAACACGCCGGAGTGGCGGAATGGCAGACGCGGCGGACTCAAAATTCATTTCAAGCGATTTTTTAAGTACCTTTGTTTTCAGCGCAAGCCACGCGCTGTGAAGGGGTTGCGGCAAAATTCAGTGTTGGGTCTTGTGCGGTCTTGTGAGGGGTTTTCTAGTCTTTTCTGCCACAGTTGATACCACAGTGGCTTCGATTTATGACAATTGATGAAATCAAAGACAAGCTGTTCTCAGTTCTGAACGTAAAGCCCTCCGACGAGAAGGATCTAGTCTATGCCCTCGTCAAAATCCGCAAAACTTTGGAGCATGATGGGGACAAGCAAAAATATCCGCTTGTGAATCTTTTTTGCAATTGGTTGCTGCACATCGAACTTAATAATTCAACGGTGGCGGAAATCCTACGTGCCCTTGATGACGTATTCCGAAAGTCTGACCGGGCGCGGCCTTACGATTTCGATCCCGAAGGCGTCTTCTCCGACATTGTTTCACTTCAAGTATTTCGCAATGAACTCATGGAATTTCTCCATACGAACGATCTGCCTACGGTTTGGGTGGAAGACATGGTCGCATGGGCCGAGTTTCTGAGGTTCTATGGCGAAGAAGTAAGGAACACTCCGCTCAAACTTCGGGATGACAAGTATCCATCGGTATTCATCGCTCAGGTTGTCATAACAGCGTGTGAGCCTGACGAAATTATCGTAAAATCCAATCCCCAATTCGAGGCGTACACAGGCCTGAAATGGGAGTTCACGTTGAAGGACGGCAGGAAGTTCGTCCGAACCTACACGACGAACGTTCCAAAATTACCGCCTAACTGGAAGACGATGGGGACGAAGTAGTGACGGACAGTAGCAAATTGCGCGGTCAAATTGATGCGGCGTCTGGAGACTGACACTTGATGGGAGTTTTTTTCGAGAGCCGCACTACGGAAAAGGCCATGCGAGTTCCTTTTTGATACGGCACCAACACTCTTCGCATATCCCAATTTCCCGTTCCTTGCCGCCATTCACGCGATTCATCACTGTGACCGCAACTGGCTTTCCGCACAACTCTCCCGGTTTGTGGTCGCAATATGTCCCACTGCACATACAGGTCGCGGTAGCCATTTTCCCATCCTGTTCTGATCTTCGTTGCGCCAACGACTCATTGCTGCGTTTGAAAACACGGAAGCAAGTCTGGGCGAGCGTCCGAAACATATTGCTCGACCATAGAGTGCAACTCTGCTTGCCGTGTAGCCAAACTTACTGGTTCATACGGCTGATCGGGGATGTTCAATCCGGCCTTCTTCAATCTTTCCAGTGCCTGGCTATCGACGGCGTGTTCGTATTGAAGACGCCACAATTGCTCGGTCAACCAAGGAAACGAACTACCAAATCCGATCCCTGTGAACATCGCCAATTGGAGTTGCTTGAAAACTGACTTCGGAGGGAACTTCTGCCGATTGATTCGCTCTTCGGTCTTATCTGCATATTGTATTTCAATCCGAGATTTCTCGGCAGACATGCCCAAAACCAAAAAGTCCTTCGGTTCTTTGACTTTGTTCAACACCCGTTGGGCAATGTCCTTTATAAACGCAGTAGCGTCCTTTTCACGTCCGGCTTCACTGAAGAGTTTGGCGAATGTAAGAAGTCTATCGCGGAATGCGTAGCCGAGAATGACACCTGTTTCAAACGCAATTTGGTAACAGCCCAGATACCTCTGAAAAGTGATGTATGGTGCCCCGATGAAGGGTTTCTTCACAGCGGGGTTCATGATCGTGTACACGAACATGTCGATCAGGGGAGGATTGCCTTTTGGCACCCTCTTCTCCGCGCGGCGGATTCTAGCACGCACGGCCCAGACGCGTCCGGCCTCGGCTAAATTAAATAATCTGCGTCACGCGAGCTAGTTTCACGACCGGAGACTTTTTTTGCCGCTCTGCAAACGCGATGGCTTTCTTGTGGTCGGTATACGTCCGGGCAAAACGCTCACCGTCACGATAGAAGATCGTTGCCAGCCAATGCCGATGCTTCCTGCGTTTGTCTTTTCCAAATTCCGTTCGTTTGCGGTGCGCGTTCATTCGACGGATTCTATCACGGCCCTGGAGCGTCCGCCGAGCAAGGCTTTGGCATGCGGCGCGTGTCGTGTAGAATCTAGAACACGCCGGAGTGGCGGAATGGCAGACGCGGCGGACTCAAAATCCGTTGGTCGCAAGGCCGTGTGGGTTCGACTCCCTCCTCCGGCACCATACTTTCTCCAACGTTTGATAAAGTACTGAAAAGGCTCAGGCAGGCTCTATCGCGGCAGGGTGGGGAAAATTCAAAGGACGGGTGCGGGTCCGCCGCGGCGGACAGCCCTCCGGAAAGAGGCAGTGCCATGAAAATTACTCGCATCGCGGTCCTGACGGTGTTTTTAGCGATGCCTATGCTTGCTCACGGCCAGGCGGCGATGGCCAAGAACGACAAGGCCACTCAGGAAGTCATCGAGTTCCGAAACCGGTATATCGAGGCGGAAGAGAATCGGGACATGGCCTTCCTGGACAAGATATTGGCGGATGATTTCTTCGCTCTCAATCCGCAGGGCAAATTGTTGAACAAAGCCCAGCAGCTTGAGAATTTGAAGAGGCCCGAACGCACGCTCAAGGTGCTCAACCCGCGCGAGACGCATGTTCAATTTTACGGAAACGGGGACGTGGCCATCTTGACCGAACACGTGACGGTCGATGGGCACGACAATGGCAAACCTTTTGGCGGGGAATATCGATTCCTTCGGGTTTTCGCCAAGCAGAACGGGAATTGGAAGGTGGTGCTGGCGCAAGGATCTCCGATGCCGGAGCAACCGGCGGCCGCGAAATAAGGCCGGTCTATTTTCTAATTGAACTAAGAGGGGAATCCCAATTCATTTCCCTGCGGGCACAGGCTTAATATCGGCCAGCCCGCTCATCGATTGGCCGCGCGCAATCAAGAGGACTGCGAGCGCTCCGGCGGCAGACAGACACGCGAGCGGCAGAATTGCCAGCGGGTAACTTCCGGTGGCTTGCTTGATGGAACCGACGACGTAGGTCGTGCCGAATCCGGCGAGGTTGCTGATCGCGTTCATTTGGGCCAGGCCTGCGGCCGCTGTTCCCGCGGAGAGCCATTCGGCTGAAAGAGCCCACACCGGCCCCTTGCCCGCATAAATTCCGATCACCGCCAGGCACAGGATGATGATGATCGCAGGCAGGGAATTAAACACCAGCGCTGACGCCAGGCTGACGGCGGTGACCATCAGCGGAAACGCTGTGTGCCACACGCGCTCGCCGGTTTGATCTGACCGCTTCCCCCACAGAACCATAATCACAGAAGCAAGTCCGAACGGGATGGAATTGAGCAGCCCAGTCTGCATATTTGTAAGGCCGTAGGACTTGATGATCTGCGGCTGCCAGATTTGCAGGCCGCTGCTGACGGCCGTACTCCCCGCCAGCGTGACGCTCAATATCAAAACATGTTTATTCCACAGCACGCGCCACACGCTGATTTGCCCGACGCGCTTGCTCCGCCCGCTTTCCGACTGCAACCTTCCGTTGAGCCAGGCCTTCTGATCGGAATCGAGCCAGGGCGCGCTCGACGGCTTGTCGCTCAGGATGAACAGGCAAAACAGCCCAAGCAGCACGGCAGGCGCGCCTTCCATGATGAACATCCACTGCCAGCCTCGCAGTCCGAGCCATCCATCGACGCCGAGCAACGCGGCGGAAATCGGCGACCCCAGAAAGCTGGAGACCGGAATGGCGACCGTGAACATTCCCACGATTCGAGCCCGGTATTCGCTTGGAAACCAGTACGTGAGATAGAGAATCACGCCGGGGAAGAATCCCGCCTCGGCGGCGCCGAGCAGCAATCGCATGGTGTAAAAGGACGAAGGCCCGACGACAAATGCCGTTCCCGCCGCTAGGAATCCCCAGGTAATCATAATCCGGGCAATCCAGAGCCGCGCGCCGACTTTCTCGAGCAGGAGGTTGCTGGGAACTTCAAACAGGAAATAGGAAACGAAAAATATTCCTCCTCCGAAGCCGAACACCCTAGGGGACATATGAAGTCCCTTGACCATCTGAAGCGCGGCGAAACCCACATTCACGCGGTCGAGGAAGGAAACGAAATAGCAGATCATCAAGAACGGCAGGAGGCGCCAGGCGACCTGCCGCATGGTTCTGATTTCCAGGGAGGATGGAGCCGGAGGATCGGCCTGGGCCGTCAAGATGCGGTCCTTTCCCTCTCACTTTGCGTAGAGTCCGTGAGACCGCCACGGCAATCGGCAATCCGTAGGAAATTTGGGTTAATCAGCGGCTGCGGTCGCAACCAGCGAATTGACCACCGCTTCCACTTCGCGTTTTTGCGCCGCGTTCAATGGCAGCAGCGGCCCGCGCACGGGCCCGCCATAGTAGCCGCGATAATCCATGGCGCATTTCACGCCGGCGATGCCGAGCTGTCTCACGAGCTTCTTGGACGCAGGCAGGATGCGCCGGTTCAGCTCGCGCGCGCCGGCCGTGTTGCTTGCCGCGACCGCTTGATACAGTTCGATGCACAGCTCGGGCAGGCAATCCGCGAGGGCCAGGATCCCGCCCGCCGCACCCAGCAGCAACGACGAGTAGAGCGTATCCGCCGATCCCACTACAACCTGGAATTTTTCTGGAACAGCGGCGATGATTTCTCCCACGCGCTGGACGTTTCCTGAACTCTCCTTCAGTCCAACAATGTTCGGATGTTCAGCAAGCCGCGCCACCAGGTCCGCCTCCAGCGCCACGCCCGTAAATTGCGGAATGGCATAAAGCACGACGGGAAGTTTGGACGCATCCGCCACGCGCCGGTAGTGCTCCACGAGCGCGTCCGGAGTAAGCGCCGACTTGAAGAAGCTGGGCGTCTTGACGAGCGCATAATCGAAGCCGCAATCCGCCGCGGCCTTGCACCGCGAAATCGTTTCCGGAGTGGACTCCGATCCGACACCGGCGACAAGAACGCGTCCTGGAGCCGCCGCTTCACGCACCGCGGAGAAAACTTGCTCGACTTCCGCGCGCGTCAATAGCACGGACTCGCCCGTGGAACCGACGGCCACATAGCCCGCCAGTGGCAGGCGGTTATAGCGTGAGATATTTTCGCGAAGGCGATCCGCTGCGAGACTGCCATCCGCGGCAAACGGCGTGGTGATCGCCGCAAAGATTCCATTCAGCTTCATTCTAAAATTCCTCCTGTCGGGACTGTTATGAGGACACATTCATGATGGCACACCGGGAGTCACGGCTCCAAGAGGAAATCGCCACCGGAGGCGATGCGAAAACCGTAATCCGCGTATTTGAATTCCGGAGGAATGCTGGACCGCGCCGCCGTCCGCGTCACCTTAATGTGATGGCGCCACGAGCCTCCTCGCGAGGCGCGGCGGCTGCTGGTGGGTGGCCCTTGCGGATTCTGCTCGGGGGAAACGGCATAGTAGGCAGCGTCGTACCAGTCGGCGCACCACTCGTGCACGTTGTCGCCGAGATTGTAGAGACCATACGGGTTCGCCGCATATAATCCGACCGGCTCGGGCCCGGCTTTCCAGCGTGCGGCGTAATTGGGAAGCTCTTCAGGCGGACATTCGCCCCAGGGAAACGTTTCGCCTTCCACGCCGCCGCGCGCGGCGCGCTCCCATTCGGCTTCGGTGGGGAGCCGGAAGTGCTTGCCAAACGTGCGGCTCAACCAATCGCAATACGCGACGGCATCAAACCACGATACCGCGACAACTGGCTGCTTGGGATCCTTAAAGTTTGGATCAGCCCAGTGCAAAGGTGGCGAATGGCGCGAGTCTTCCAAAAATCGCGCGTACTCCGCGTTGGTCGTCTGATATGCCCCGAGTTCAAACGCGTCAACCCACACGCGATGCGCGGGCTTTTCGTCATCGCGGCCAGCATTGCAGCCCATCGTGAAGCATCCTTCAGGAATGCGGCGCATCGCTGGTTTAGAGATTTGAGTGTAGCGAAGGTCCGGGGTTGCCATTTGCGCGTGGCCTCAGCGATATCCGGCTGTCGAACGCCGTTCGTACGAGAGCTCTTCCAGAAGTTTTTCGGCGGAAGGTTTTCCTTCGGGCGGTAGCGTGAGTTTCGATTCGATGCGCCTCACGATGCTGGCAGCCGTGTCATAGCGAACTCCCGCCTCCAGGGCGCTGCGGCGGCTGAGAAACGTTTCCACGAGCGCGAACTCCTCAGGGGTAAGCCGGTTCGCCCCATACTGGTGCGTGGCCGATTGCGCGGGAGCGTCCCACTGCGGGGCAACCGTTTCGAACGGCTTCTCATGAACGACCACGGTTCCGGCAACGTAATCGCCGAGGCGCTTACTCTGCGGGCTGATCCACGTGCACAGCACGCCGATCCCGTAGGCGAACGGCAATTGGTCGACGAGACGCAGAAGATTGCGCGCGACGGCGTCAATCGCGGTGATGGGCTGGCCGGAATCCTTGATCACGCGGAGATGCGTCAGGCGTTTGCCCGGCGTCTGGCCGTTCCAGATCGATTCGAACATCATGAAGTATCCGTACATCAGTAGAAAATAGACGAAGATGAGTATGGCGCTGATCCAGACTGCCGCGGTCGAGGATTGACCGAATCCTGCAACGCTAAAACTAAAGCCCAGCCCAACGAAAATCAGCCCCAGAACAATCAAGACGGCAATTTGAATCAGCGTGTCGATCAAAACGGCGAGGAAGCGGCTGCCGATTCCCGCAAGTGGGAATTCAATCGACGTCTGTTCCGGCGTTTCAATGATAAGCTTTTCGCCGGCGGCGGGATCGTAGGCGGCAGGATCTGATGGGCTCGAGGGCATGGATGATTTCCACTCGATGGCTGGCGAAGCGCAAACCGCACTGGCAGCGTCTCGAGCAGCTTGTGGACCGCTCCGGGCGGCGCGGCGTGGCAGCCCTGAATCACGACGAATTGCAGGAACTGGGCCTATTGTACCGCCAAACGGCCTCCGACCTGGCGACGGTCCGCGAGGATATCACGAGCCGTCCGTTCACGTCCTACCTCAATCAGCTCCTGGCGCGCGCGCACAACTTAATTTATATGGGCAAGCGCCCGAACTGGGGCGGCATCGTCCGCTTCTACGTGGACACTTACCCGCGCATTTTCCGCGAGACTTTTCCGCTCGTGCTTTTGTCTGCTCTCGTTTTTGCTGCGGGAGGAATCGCGGGCGCGGTGGTGACTCTTCGCGATCCGGGTTTCGCGCACCAGATCCTCGGACCGCAGATGATCGAGACGATCGAAAAACACGAGATGTGGACCCACTCCATCCTGGCCATTAAACCCATGGCGGCGTCCGGAATCATGACGAACAACATCACGGTAGGCTTCGCCATGTTCGCCGCCGGAATTACCGCGGGCCTCGGCACGCTCTGGATGCTGATTACCAATGGCCTGCTGATGGGTGTGCTCGCCGTCGCCACCGCCCGCGGGGGCATGGCGCTGCAGCTCTGGGATTTCGTTGCGGCGCACGGGGCTCTGGAGCTGCCGGCCATCTTCATCGCCGCGGGAGCGGGACTTGAGATTGCGCGCGGCCTGCTGTTTCCGGGAATGATGCCGCGCAAGGAATCCTTGCGGCAGGCGGGCAACCGGGGAACAAAACTTTTGCTGGGAACGATTCCGCTTTTGGTGGTCGCCGGCGTGATCGAAGCGTTTATTTCGCCGGTGAAAATCGCGACGCCGTTGAAGTTCCTGCTGTCGGCCGTCCTGTTCACTGCGCTGGTCCTATACTTGATGAGCGGGAGCAAAAAGCAAGTGGCCCAGGAAAATTAGTAGCGCTCCAACAATCTTCACAAATCAAGCATTGCAAATCTGAAAATTCAAGTTCGGATTTCAAATCAAGTGCCGCGGATATGTGGCTGGTCCCGGCTGGTCAAATCAGGCTGCGGTCCTTGATGTCCAGATATTGATTGACTAGCGAAGCGGCCAGCGCGCCGGGCATGAGTTCCATGGCGAGCACCCCCCGCTGTCTGAGCCGGCGCAGCAAGAGCTCGCGCCGCTGCACGATCTCAATCGCCGCGATGTAGCGGAACATTTCCTCTTCGGACTCCGGGCGCTGCGCGACGCGTTCGTTCAAATCGGGCTGGCCTACCGCTGCGAAGAGCACCAGGTGGCGCCGGGTCATCTGCAGGGCGTACTCCACCACATCCGGCGTTCCGGCGGTTTCGGCGAGATCGGTGATCCAGACGATCAGGCTCCGGCGGTGTTGTTCGGTGAGCAGCACTTGGGCCGCGCGGCCGTGATCGGCCTCGTACGGCTCGGGATGCACTAGCGCCAGGGACTCGACGATCGAGTGCAGATGGGACGCCCCGCGGCCGGCGTTCCGATTCTGTTGAATCTCCCGGCCGTAGGCGAGCAGCCCCACGCGATCGCCGGAGTGCATGGCTACCTGCGCGAGGGCGAGCGCGGCGTCCACGGCGTAATCGAGTTTCGACAAGCGCAGCGTCGCGCCGCCGCGCACGATTTGCTCGCGCAGAAGGCGGCCTGCATCGAGCACGATCCACACAGTCTGGCTGCGCTCCACCTGAAATACGCGCGTAATGAGTTTTGAGCGGCGGGCCGTGGCCGTCCAACTGATATTGCGGAATTCATCGCCCGTCCGGTATTCGCGCAGGCTCTCGAACTCGCGACCGAGTCCGCGCAGGCGCCTGCGCCGCCGCTCCATGGCGACCTGACGCGTGCGGATGAGATACAGCGTTTGCTGCTTGGCTTGTTCGAGATTGGGAAGAACGCGCACGCTTGCGGATGTTTCCGCCACGGCCCAGCGCTCGGCCAGCCGCAAGGCGCTTTGATACCGCACAAATAATTTGCCGATGGGAAGATCGCCGCGCTGCGCCGGGAAAATTTCGTAGCTGGCGCTCGCGGATATTCTCGCGGGCACGGCAAGTTCGACCACGGGAGGTTCACGGCGCAGCGCGCGCGAGGTCTCGTCGGTCACACGCGCGAAGACTGGGCGCGCGCCGAAGTTGTGCACTTCAACGGACACTTTGGAGCGCACGCCGAGCGAGGGCGGGGAATGCCAGACGCGTTGCAGTTCGAGCTCTCCCGGTTTCGGAAGGCGCAGCAAATCTTGGAGCCAGAGCAGCAGGAACAGGCCATCCCAAACGAACATTCCCGCAATCAACCGGGGCGACCACGCAGCCGGCACAACCCAGACGAGTCCGATCAGCAACGCGACAAAAAACCTCGCGCCGAAGCCGATCCTGAACCGCCCTGCCGAATGCGCACGCGCGGTCGCGACGGCTGGAATGAATGTCGTAGCCGAATTCACTTCGGTACCTCGACAGCCGAAAGAATTTCCGCAATCACGGAATCCGCCGTGAAGCCTTCAAGATCGGCTTCCGGTTTCAGCATCAGCCGGTGCCGGAGGACTGCGGGCGCGGCAGCTTTGATATCGTCGGGAATCAGGAAGTCGCGGCCTTCCATTCCGGCAAGCGCGCGCGCGACAAAGAACAGGCCAATCGCCGCGCGCGGACTCGCTCCAAGAGAGAGCGCGGGCCAATCGCGCGTCCTGCGAATCACCGAAACGATGTATTGATAGAGCGCGGGCTCGACGCGCACCTGGGCGATCTCGGAACGCGCAGCGGCAAGCAGAGCTGGGTCGATCGGTTCGAGCGGCACTTGCTCGATCAAATGCGGATCCGTGAGCGCTTCAAACCGTTTCAGAATTGCGCCTTCATCTTCCGCGCTCGGATAATCGATCCGGATTTTCAGCAGGAACCGGTCCAGTTGCGCCTCCGGGAGCGGATACGTACCCTCGAACTCCACCGGATTTTGCGTCGCGAACACGGTGAAGTGCGGCCCGAGAGGATAGCGAACGCCGTCGATCGTGGCCTGCCGCTCTTCCATGGCTTCGAGCAGCGCGGCCTGCGTGCGCGCCGTCGTGCGATTAATTTCGTCGACAAGGAGCAAATCGGTGAAGATGGGCCCGCGATGCAGCGTGAACGCACTGGTGGCGAGGTTGAAGACGTTGGTTCCAATGACATCGGCCGGCATCAAGTCCGCCGTGCACTGGACGCGTTGGAATCCATGTCCGCAAATTCGCGCCAGCGTTTTGACTGTGAGCGTCTTCGCCAGCCCTGGAACGCCTTCGACAAGGGCGTGGCCCCCGCAAGCGAGCACGATCAACAACTGATCGACAATTTCCTGCTGCCCGATGATGACCTTCGCGAGCTCGGTGCGAATATGCGTCGTGAGGCGTGCGAGATTTTCCACTTAGCGTTTCTCCTCGTTGCGTCGCGTCTTGAGTCCGAACAAGAGTTCGTAGTGTTCGAGCGCTTGCACAATTTTCAGCGCGTCCGAGCCGGGAACGTCGCTTTCGCGCGCGGCCTTTTCGGCGCGCTGCAAAGTATCGATGAAACCCGGCTGCCTCCAGCCCAGGCGCTCGCGGACCGCGGCGTCCAGCTGCATGTTGGAAATCGAAGGCGCCAGCGCGAGGCGGCGGACCAATTGCGTGCGGAATCGTTGGTAGGCCACGCGAACCGCCGCGGAGCCCGCACTCGCGCGGCGATATAAATCACCGAGCGTATCAACAAATTCCAAAGGCGAAAGCCGCGAAACCGCGGCCGGCGCATAGATCGGCCCGCTCCTCCGGCCAAACGCCAGCAAAACGAAAACCGCAACGAGAGCCAGTTGAAGGATGGCCCACGGCACAGGCGTCACCTCGAAATAGTCCCACAGAGATCCACGATAGCCATGGAAATATTCGTCCCACAAAACCGTCGTCTCGCCCGGACTCGCGCCGGGGCGAACGGCCTGAATGCAGCCCAGAAAGAAAGGCAAGTTCCCGTCCATTGAAATTCCCGAGTTGGTGATAGGCGTGGGAGCGTCCCACCAAAGTACGCGCCCTTTTTCGAGACGCCACGTGACAACGACAGGTTCTTCGGGTTCGCCGTACAAGGGGACTTGAGCGCCATCGGAAGCGACCCAGCGGTAGCTCGCATTCATGGTGATTTTCGATGCGCCTTGAGTGAAAGGGCTGGGAGCGATTGCCGGAAAAGTATCACGAGGCACACTCGATGCCGGCGTGAGGGAAGGAGGAGCAACCGCGCCGGTTTCGACGAAGAGAAACGGAACATTGCCCGAATAAATGATCCAGCCGCCGGCGCGCACGAATCCCAGCAGGGAATCTCGTTCCTTCTTGTCCGGAAGATCGATCGGGCCCGCGAGAATGAGGATCTTTCCTTCGGCATCAGCCGGCAGGTCCAAGGGGGATTTTTCCCATCGCTCCGATCTGTACCCAAGCTCACGGAGCAGAAGGTAAGCGGCTTGCGCGCCGCCATTCGCCGTCGAATAGGTCGTGGGAGTTCCGGGGCCTTCCTCTTCGTCTGAAGCCGGCGCAAGTACGACCGTCGCGACAATCAGCAGAAGCAAAATCGCTCCGCCGATGAGCAAGAGTTTGCGGTCTCCCGGATCTAGGGTAGATGGCATCCCAAAGTCTCCAGTTGGGTGAGGGAATCGCGAAAGTCCGCCTCTGTCGCGATCTGATAGCCGTACCAGATTTTCTCAAGCCGCGAAGTGAGCAGGGAGAGCGCCTGCTGTCGGGTCGCAAGCGTCTCAGGCAGGACCAGCTTGGCTTTGGCGAGCGCGCGGAGGTATTCCCGCGGCGTCTTTGCGCGATCGGGGGCCAGTGCGCCGAGATCCTGAAGGCGCGCAATGCCTGCCCAGTAGGCGCAATGAATGGCCATGCGGTAATCGCCGCGCCCGGCCGCTTCGCGCGCGGCGAAGACCCACTCCTGCCAGGATCGTACGGGGACGGCCGCGCTTTGCAAGGCCATTTCCACGCCTCTGGCCGTGCGAAACCAGCGGTGGAAAATCCAGTAGCCAATCAGGATGGCCGCTGCGCAAACGCCGATCCACAGCAGAGCGTACCCGAAAGACGCCTGGCCACCGACCCGGCGAAAAATGCGGTCCAACGCGTTCTGGAGTATGTCGTAGATACGATCGCGGAGCATCTCCCACCAGGAACGCTGCCGCGTGCGTTTATATTCTGAGCGCGACAATATGGCGTCGAGTTTGGCCCGGGCGGAATCCGTGCGCGGTGGCGCCTGCCCGGAAAGGGACGCTGTTTCCGCGGCCAATGCATCGAGATAATCTCGCGCCTCGTCTATTTGCTGCCCGCGAAGCTCAGGCTCCTTTTCCGCTTTGGCCAATCGCGAGACGAGCAGATTGCTCGGCACATCGTAGTGGCGCCCGCCGGCCTCCACGGCCCAGGCTTGCGGAAGAGATTCGCGATACGCGCGCAGAGTTTCCGTAGACTTGCCGGCGCTTCCCAGTTCCGCTTTCAAACGCACTAATTCCTTGACGAAGGATTCCGAATCATAGCTCGGACTCGCCGAAGATTGCCGCGCCGGTTCTGTCGCCCGTGCAGATCTTGGATGAATAACGGTGAGGGTGAACAGAATTGCTGCAAGGACCTGGAGCTTCCTCGCCGAGGGGGAATTGAGCCAGCCGGACCGTTCAGGACGCATCTCTTCCAAACACCGGGGGTGTTCCGCCTGTAATCGGCGGAGGCACGGGGTCGGGGCCAATCGCTTGCATCATCATTTGCAGATCGAATGCTTCCTTCCGAACGCGCAGATCATAATAGAACAAAGCGAAGCCGATGGTGTGGACCGGCGCAACAAGTATGCCCCCAAGCAAGCCTCCCACTTGTCCGAGGACCGTCCATAAGAGCACGAGGTGCGACTGCTTGGCAGTGACCGCGGTTAGAACGAGGAATGGCATCTGAAACATCAGGCCGACGCCATACTGCAGCGATACCGCTAACAAATAGATCAGCGCGGACCGTCCGGCAAAGTCCTTTGTGAGAAAGAAACTTCTTCCGATCGCTTCGCCCGGCCCAATGTCTTCAATCATCGCTGCTGCGGTTGCCAGGGGTATTCGGCACATCAGGTAAATGCCGGGGATGATCAGAGCGATGAAGCCGGCCATCATGATAAGCCCGCTGAGAAACATGATACCCAAGAGTATCCATCCCTTGCCGCGAACGAGGCGGAACGAGCCACGGATCGACGCGTGGCGTCCCGCATAGATCTCGGAGACGGCGAAGACGGACGCTCCGGCCGAATATAGGAATGCGACGAATACCGCGATCGCCGCAAGAATGATGAGAACGATGCCCACCACCGCCGCTGCCGGCACAATGGAAGGAGACCCTGAGCGCGCGGGAAGCCCATAGAGCATCAGCCCGGCCAGCACGGGGACGAGTATGACCAAGTAGGGAACGGCGGCGATTCCAATGAACAGCAGAAAATGCCGCCGGTACAGAAAAAAAGTGCGATCGAGCAATTCACCAAGGCTGAGTGGTCGGAGGTCGAGCGCGGCCATGGAGTCTCCTCGCGCCAAGGGGCGCGCAAAGTGTGTGTACTCTATCAAGAATTGTCTGTGAATCAAACGGCCCTTCAAATTAGGGTTTCCGTTCTGGTAAGCAGGAGTTGAGATTTTCCAGAGAACGTTTCGGCCTTCAAAGGCCCAGAGATGTCGGGCAAATGGACCTGCTTCGGTAGTAGAATCCGCGGAATAGCAAATTTGAGTGCAACCCGTTTTAAGCTTTTTGGGCATTTTCAAGGCCTGGCACAAGGGAGACCCATGCGGGTGCTGCTGGTGGAGAACGATGAACGTTTGGCGGATAACATTGCGCGATCCCTGCGTAAAAACTCGGGTTACGCGGTGGACGTGGCTACAGACGGCGCTCAAGGACTTTATCTTGCCGAATCCAGCCCTTATGATTTGGTGGTTCTGGACCTCCTGCTGCCGAAGCTCGATGGACACAGCTTATTAGTCCGATATCGCGAGCGCGGACACGCCACTCCCGTCCTGATCCTTTCCTCGCGTGATGAAAAGGAATCGGTTATCCGTCTCCTGAACGCTGGGGCGGACGACTACCTGGCCAAGCCATATGATTTGGGTGAATTGCTTGCGCGGGCGAAAGCCCTCGTGCGTCGCGGCACCGGGCAGCGGTCGCCCGTCCTGACCATGGAAGATTTCCGCATGGACACGGCGGAACGATCCGTGCAGCGAGGAGAGCGCGAAATCGCGCTCTCGCCCATGGAATACCGGGTCCTCGAGTATCTAGCGCACCGCCCCCGCGCGGTTATTTCCAAAACGGAACTTCTCGAGCACCTCTACGACTACAACTGGGAAAAATTCAGCAACGTCATCGAAGTCTACGTCTCCGGTCTGCGCAGAAAAATTGACGACACTTATCCAGTGAAGTTGATCCATACCGTGCGCGGCCACGGGTATGTATTACGCCCAGGACGATGAGGGATGTTATTGGTGATCCATGAAAATAAGAACGACCCGGTCCATGGAGATGATCCTGCGTAGGACTTTCGGTTTTTCACCTGTCACCAATCACCATTCACGAACTGCAACTCACACACAACAAAGAAACCTCTTGCGCACTTTTGCCGCACTGCGTAAGATACCGCCGGGTCAAGAAGGTGTGGATCCCGTGCCAAAAGAGAAACCTAAAGTAAATATCGGGGAAGTCATCCGCAGTTATCGGGGCCAGCGAGGCCTTTCTCAAGGCGATATCGAGCGGCGCACAGGTTTGTTGCGTTGCTACCTTTCCCGCGTGGAAAACGGCCACACGGTGCCGTCTCTCGAAACCCTCGCCAAGATCGCCGAAGCCATGGAAATTGCCCTGGCCGACTTCTTTCCGGGCGCTGAGACGCCGCGCGACCGCGACACTCAGAAAATGCTGGGTGAACTTTCCGAAGACGAAATCCGCTTCCTTTCCGAAATCAAAAAATACAGCACCACGCTTTCCGACGGGGACAAGCGCCTCGTCCTGGCCATGATTCGCAAAATGGCCACCGTGATCCCGCCTCCTCCGCGCAAGGTCGTAGCGCGCCGCACCGCCTACTAGTTTTAATCCCAAATTCCTGACAAGAGAGTTCTACGGGGTATCCTTGCGCGTTCAGCGCGAAGCGGGCTTTCCTGCGGCGATGGCAGCAAATCGAGAGTGCTCGACAAGCGTATGGAATATGCGGCCACGACCAATCACGTCGGTTCCGCTTCTGGCTTCCGCTTCGAAGATCAGTCGCCGGCCGTCGATCTCCACGAGCTTGGAGGAGACAATCACGGTTGCTCCGGCGGGCACGGCCTTGAGATGGTCCACTTCCACGCGCACGCCAACTTGGAAGGATCCCTCGGGCAAGGCGGGCAGAATGGCGCGCGAGCTGGCAAATTCCATTAGTCCGATCATGGCAGGAGTGGAAAAAACAGCGGGCCAGGTTGGATCGATATGAGCGAGAGTCAATTCCAGAGTCACAACCCGTTCGCAGGAGCCTTCCAGGCCGGGTTTGATTGTTTCCGGAACGCCCCGGGTCATTGCAGGTTCTCCGTCCCTGCGGTCGATGGGTTCTTCGCGAGGGACGGCTGGCCTTTCAAGAGGCTGCCCACCACTTCGGTGAGCGTGGTGCCGCACTGCGCCCACAGGCGCCGCTTCAGGCTGCAATAATCCTGCGATCCGGCGAACACGTCCGCCATGAGCGTGCGAAACGTCGGGCTGCGCTCGATGAACTGAATCATGCGCGTCGCGACGGCTCCTCCCAGGAAACGGCCGCGGTAGAAACGCCGCGCAATGCGCGTGGCAAATTCGAGATCGGTGGAAAACGCCTTGCGAATCCGCGCGGGATAATCCGCGGGCTTGCACGCGATCAAGGATTCCGCCAGCAACTCGCCCGAGCGCAGCGCATAGTACAGCCCCTCGCCGGTGATCGGGTCGACCCAGGCGGCGGCATCGCCGACGAGCGCCCAGTTGCGCCCCACAACTCGACGTGACGAAAGCGTCTGCTTCTGTGGCGACGGCAGGACATGGCTGTAGAAACGCGCGCCTTCGCGCGGGATATTTTCGCCCTCCATGAACGCATGCAGGTGGCGGCGCAGTTCCTGGCTGGTATGTTTCGCCATGCTTCCGCAAATTCCCACGGAGAGATGATCGCAGCGTGGGAAGGACCATAGATAACCCTCAAAATGATGCAGAAATTTCACGCAAATCCCCTCGGCCTGCGCCGGCACAAAATAACCGAGGGTCATTTCGAGGTCGTTGCGCGCAAGCGGGCGAGTGCCTGGGAGCAGGGAATTGCGCGCGCCCGCGGCGACGACGATGAAGTCGGCTTCGACGCGAGAGTCGCCGGTCGCCAGCTTGGCGCGTTCCCCCGCGGTATCAATCTGATTCACGCGAGAACGAACGACGCGGCAGCCCGCGGCTTCGGCTCGCTCCAGGAGAAGGCCGTTCAGCACCGTTCTCGAATAAATGACAATCGGCTGATCGAGCGCAAGCAGCGCGCGATTTCCCTTGCTGGAAATCAGCTCAATGGTGCGGATCAGTTTTTTTGGATGGGGGCCGTTCAGCAGGAAGGGATACGCTTGAATGGCCTTGTGCGTGAGGCCGCCGCCGCACGGTTTTTCCCAGGCCAGGTGTTCATCATAAATTGTGACGTTGTAGCCGGAACGCGCCAGCCTCTCTCCGCACATGGCGCCGGCCGGTCCTCCACCCACGATCGCAATATCACGCATCGAACCGCCTCGATGAAAAGGGCAGAGCCTGGCACGGGACCCGGCGCTGGAAAAGAAAGATTCCGTTGTGCGAAGTACGTTTCCCGCAGCTTGGAACCTCGGCGTGAGTATAACAGAAAATATCGGTGGCACGGCAGCGTGGAGCGTAACGTATACGGACAATCCGTTTACTGATCCTGGTCCCGCGGTCGTGCCAGGAGTATGTCCCGCAGAATATTTCGACCACGATACTCACATGCGGGACCAACACTTGATTTGTCCCGAGTCCCGGAGGGACGTCATACCGTAGCCCACCGTGGAACGGTGGGGGAACGGAGCACAATCATTCACAGCCCCGGAGGGGCGGCACATTTGCTTGGCCATGTGTCGCCCCTCCGAGGTTTGCCTCCCGCGCATACGCATACCCACCGCTGGCGCGGTGGGCTACATTCTTTCGTACCTGACGGGACTGGCCAAAACGTGAAGGGCGATTCTTCGTTCCGTGGGACAGATGCCTAGTGGTTCGGAATTTCGACGGCCGCGGTGATCACGCAAATCCAAAGCAAAATTTCCGCGAGGCCCGAAAATTTTGCGATGGCCGGAGCGTCCTGCGTTGCTCCCCAGTCGCGCGCCTTCCATTGCACGAAGATGTGCCAGAGCAGCGCCACCGGAACAAAAAGGCCCAGCTTCCAGCGGAACGCCACGTTGACCAGAAACGTCGTCGCAGTCGAGGAAAACAGAAGGAGACCACCGAGCACCACAATGCAGAAGCCAATCCAATTCCAGGCGAACAAATCGTCCCGGAGCTGCGCGGCCGTTTCGCGGTGCTTCCCAAGGCCGAGCAACCGCAAGTCCAGCGCCAGATTCGTCCCCAGCCAAATGGACAGGCCGGTGAAATGAACCAGTTGGGTGAAGGGGTAAGCCCAGAGTGAGGTGCGCACGCCTACCCCCCACGGAGTTCCCTCGAGCCATTTTGCAAACGCCTGAAGTAGTCCGTACATATCGGGCTGTCCTCTTTTCTTTAGAAGTCGAGAATTTCTATTGGCTGCGCCCCTGCCGCCGCATGCCGATCGCTATCCAAGACCTTCCATTGCGGGAATTTCCGACGCGCTCAGGATCGTCAGAATCCACAGCAGCAATGCGATCGCGGCAATGACTTTTGCCGAGGTCGGTATTTCCGCCAGCGCCCCCCACTTCGGCGCGCCACGTTGCACCCATATCGCAAACACGATGGAAAGTACGATCATCCCCAATTTGACGTGAAATACCGGATCAGGCGCCCAATCCCCCGCGTCCGTCAAGAACATGAAAAATCCCGAAATGAGGGCCAGGATCATGCCCGTCCACGCCCAGGGAAATATCTGCGCGGAGAGTTCGGTGAGATTTCTTTTTCGAGCCGCGACGCCCATGACCCGCAGGTCCACCACCGCCATCGACCCGATAAACCAAAACATGGTCAGGTAGTGAATGACGGAAACGCTCGCATACATCCATCCGGTGCTGCTGAGCGTTTTCACCCATCCCATTTGTTCCATTGCTTCCCACATCGTGCCGCCTCCTGGTTGTGCGCGCTATTTCCTTGCGCTTTCCGTTGCGCGCAATCCTGCAAACCGTTCGCGTCCTGCTCCGTTCCTGAGCAGGAACAAAATCAGTGGGACTCTAACTGAGCGCCGCCAAAAAAGAAAGCAAACCTTACCCGAAAACAGGGTGAGCATCTGCGAGCCTTGTCACAATTGCAAGTTAAATCGATGTAAAGCAGCAGTTCGTCGCGGGGCGCAAGCAATTCTCGCGAAGTCCGTGTTCACTAAAGTTAATGACCGCGCTTTTTGTTCGTGGAACATGAACTGGAAGGGGCTACAAATCAAAAAGCCAGAACTCGCAAAGCCGGATAGGCGCCGTAGCCGCGATTCTGAGATAATTAGAATGATTCGTTGACTAGGCCGGAAACCTTCTTGGCGAGGTCGTAGGTGGCGCGCAGGTTCTCGCCGTAGAAGCGCACCTTGCCTACGACATCCTTCTCAAGCAGGACCTTGCCTTCGCGCGAAGTAAATTGAACCTTCACCTTGATGGAAGTCGCTCCGGCGACGGTGATGACTTCCCGTTCCTTCTGACTGCCAGGCTTGAAAGCCTCGGGAATTAAATGCAGGACAACAAGATCCGGTGCATCGGCTGCGGTGCGGTCGCCGCTCCGATAGACGTGCTGAAATTTCCTGGTTTTGATCAACTGGAGGATCACGTTTTCGTACATCGAGACGCGGGTATCCTCCGGGATCAGCAAGTCGTCCGGCTGTACAATGCGTTCAAGTTGAATCGCTGAGGCAGTCAACTTCTGCGTCTGCTGAGCAGCAGGTCCGGGTTTTCCAGCCGGGCCAGGCTGCGCCAGGAGTGAAGCTGCCATTAAGAGGGCTACGCACCCACCGGTGAACAAGAGAACGGACAGATGTGGAGTTCGGCTGAGGGCCTTCATTGATTCTGCTCCTTCGGTTCCGGTGCTTCCACGTGCGTGGAGACCTTCGCGCCATGCGCAACGAGTTGATTCTTGAACTCCGTTGCCTTGCCTGCGGAAAGCACGAAGATGGCTCCGTGAAAGCCTCCATTCGAGTCCACGTATTCCACTGCGAGGACGTCCACCTTGTGCGAAAACAGACTCACCACGCGGCCGCCTCCGTAAGGAATGGCTGCTTCGACCAGCGTGCCTCCCATGCCGCTGACGTCCTGTCTGCTCTCCCGGCCTGTAAAAACGTCCTGGATGGAAGAAGTGGCGATGTCGGCGTTCTTCTTCCCGGCCGTAAACTCCAGTCCGGTGGGCAACGAAGTGAGTGTGCCCTTGGCGCCGGGCTTGATGTTCTCCAGGCCGATGACGCACTTGACGTCCGGGATCGAACTGCTTGCAAGATTCTGTGAGGTGGCAGACTGTCGGCTGAATGACGGCGCCGCAGTCGCAGTGATAACCAGCCCGACGCCGAAGACGAGCAGGCCGCCCAGCCTCAGCGATCGCCGGACAAGCTCGCATCGAGTACACGACACTGCTGGAGTGATTTGCGTGCATCGAGTTTTCATATCTTTGTTTCTTCTCCGGATCTGGTTAGTTGCGCTGGCGGCGCCGAACACTCAAGTCAGGATTTCCGATTTGGACCTTTTGCGCGTGCGCATCTTATATCTCTTGTGCCCTGGGGACAATAAATTGCCACCGAACATGCCTCAGCGAGATCGAGAGGGGCCGGCCGCGAAGTCCCGAGATACGGCCTCTCGGAAAGAAAATCGCTAAGCTCCGCTTTGGCCAGGAAACACTCACACCTCTCGCGTGATAGTATGAATGGGCTGTCTTTTGCAGATTGCCGCACATGAGTTTCGTGCGCGCTGCATCTTCCATGGGAAAGATTGTTTCGCAACAGGAATTGGTTCAGATGACGGCGCGCGAAAAGCGCGCTGGCCGCCGTGTTGTGTTCACCAACGGCTGTTTCGACTTGCTCCATCCCGGCCATGTGCGGTGCCTCGCCGAGGCGCGCGCCCTTGGCGATGTGCTGGTCGTGGCGATCAACAGCGATAGCAGCGTTCGCTGCAACAAGGGGCCGGAACGCCCTCTCGTCGTTGAGCAGGACCGCGCCGAGGTTCTGGCCGCGCTTGCCTCGGTGGACTACGTAACGATTTTCGATGAGCCGACTCCGCGCGAATTGATTTCCCGCGTGCTGCCGAGCGTCCTCGTCAAGGGCGCGGATTGGGCGCTGGACCAGGTCGCAGGGCGCGAGGAGGTCGAAGCCGCCGGCGGGCGCGTGGTCTCCATT
>DATNIO010000293.1:0-29248 GCA_035604385.1 Verrucomicrobiia bacterium
CCTATTCTTTTTATTGGGCTTTGCAGTCATTCAGCCCGCGGTAACGACAGCCCAGCCGCAGCCCCTCCAGGCTCTGCTGCTCCTGATATTTATTACTCAGGTAGACACATGCCTCGCAACTCTAAATTGACCCTTACTGAGCGTGGCCTTAGGGTAGTAATGAAGGTAGGAAAACGCCCCTCTCTTGTTGGTCAGGTAAGTGGAAGGTCTAGTTCCCGCTAGGCCAAAATACTGAAGTTCCGCATCCGCTTTTTTCGGAGAAGTGTGCTGCTAAGCATGTGCAAAGGGGCGTAACGCGTTCGACGCCAAGCTACGAAGGAGCAAAACCACCGTTATGAAATTCTTATTGAAGTCTGCGTATTCTGTGTCCCTGCTGTTGATAACGCTGATGATTACTTCCTGCTATCCCGCCCACTCCGGGTCGGGCGGCTCGCTCAATGGCGGCAGCGGCGGTAGCGGTGGCAGCGGCGGCAGTGGTGGCAGCGGCGGAAACGGCGGTTCCCCCTCAACCTTCACCGTTGGCGGAACGATACTCGGGCTTGCTGGAACAGGGATGGTTCTGGAAGATAACGGCTCCGACGACCTTCCAATCACGATAAATGGCGGGTTTACCTTCAAAACTTCCGTGAGCGGACCTTACGACGTAGTCGTGAAGACGCAGCCCACCGGACCCGCCCAGACCTGCAGCGTCGCGAATGGATCGGGAACTGCGACCGCCAATATTACGAACATTCTTATCAATTGCGGTACGACTGGCCTCACGGTCGGCGGTTCGGTTTCCGGCCTTATCGGATCCGGGCTTGTCCTTCAGAATAACGGAGGCAACAATTTCGCGGTGTCCGGTCAAGGCAACGTCCCTTTTACGTTTTCAGCGCCGCTCCCTACCGGAGCCGCTTACGCCGTCACCATTCTGACCCAACCGGCTAACCCAACGCAAAGTTGCTCGGTCGTGAACGGCAGTGGTACCTTGAGTTCGAACATCAACACCGTGGAGGTCATCTGCACGCAGCCGGGTTTCAAAATCAGTGGATCGGTCGTCGGTCTGGTGGAGGCCGCGGGAGACACACTCGAATTGCAAGATAATGCGGGAGACGATCTTTTTGTCACCGGAGATACCACATTCACCTTCCCCACGCAGGTCACGAACGGCGGGATTTACAACGTCAATGTTTTTCTTCCGCCAACCAGCCAGCCTCAGGCTTGCAATGAGTTCTTTTACACGGGAATAGCCATTACCAACGTCTCAGACGTTCTCGTAGACTGCCAACACAACGACTGGAATTGGTTGACGTGGTACGTCGGGGCGACGAACACGGCCAATAATTACGCCGTGGTTACCACGCCGCTACAGCCCCCCAACGAGGTCTTCCCCCCGAATGTCAGCATCCCTGGCGGCAGAGACTTTGCAGCATCCTGGACCGACAAATTCGGACGAAAATGGCTCTTCGGCGGAAATGGTTTTCCGTATCCGAGCCCGTTAGGGAAACAAGTTCCGAGTCTTCTGAGCGATCTATGGGTTTACGATCCTTCTGTTGGAGGCTGGGTCCCCGCCAATCTACCCATTTTTGCGAACGGCGCGAATATTCCCACCGTCTTCCAGGTGCGCGTCGACCCGCTGGAAGAAGAGGATGTTTTTCCGGCAGGCGCCCCCAGCTCGCGATGGGGCAGCTCCAGCTGGACCGACCAAGCAACTGGGGACCTTTATTTGTTTGGCGGCCAGGGAATCAGCACCACCCCGGGCACGTTGCTAAATGACGTGTGGAAGTGCACTCCTGGGCTTTCGGTTGATGCCACGGGCGCAGGCACCAGTGCTTGCCCATGGACCTTCGTTGGAGGCTCAACCGCCGGCGACACGAGCGGCGTTTACGGGACTCAAGGAGCCCCGGGAGGCGTTCCGGGAGGCCGATGGGCAGCCGCCACGACCATGGATGCGGCCGGGCATTTTTGGCTTTTCGGCGGCCAAGGCGTGGACTCCGCAGGCACGATCGGTTTGCTGAATGATCTCTGGGAATACAACCCCGCGGCAAACCAGTGGACCTGGATCGGGCCAGCCACTTCCATTGTCGCGAATCAGAATGGCAGCTACGGCACGGAAGGAACAGGAACAGGCACTACGGCTCCAGGTGGGCGTCAGGCAGCTGTACTTTGGGCAGACACATCCGGCAACCTTTGGCTTTTCGGGGGATTTGGACTCGATTCGGCAGGGACCGGCAATGCCGGTCCTCCCCCAGCAGGGGCGATCCTGAACGATCTTTGGGAATTTAATATCACGACCAAGCAGTGGACTTGGATATCGGGGAACAATATCGCGAACCAGACCGGCACCTTTGGCTCTGAGGCTACGAGCAACCTGAGTACCGGCGCAGCAGCTGATTTTCCCGGGTCGCGTTGGGGCGCCATCGGCTGGAGCGATGCCAAGAGCAATCTCTGGTTTTTCGGCGGCTGGGGATACGGTACCTCGACCACGGATCCGACTGGATTCCTGAATGATATTTGGGAATATCAGCAGAGTTCCGGACAATGGATTTGGTGGAAGGGAATCAGCAATGCCAACCAGAACGGTCAATATCTATCCAATGGCATACCGTTCGTGAACAATGTGGTCGGCGCACGCCGCGGGGCCGCCATCTGGGCTCCGGACGTACTTGGCTATGTCACCGTATTCGGCGGGGAAGGCTACGATAATTCCCAGGGAGCTCCTCCAGGCTACCTCGACGATTTGTGGACCTATCTGCCATTTCCCAACTGACGCGATTAACAACTTCTTCGGCCAGAGTCATGGATTGAAAATCCATGACTCTGGCCGAAGAGTTTCGGAAGTCCTGAAACACTATCCCGACTGAAATGTTGTTTTGGCGGCCAATATTCAAGGACGCGGTGGGCCGGTTGATACTCGGTGAAGATCGGTTCCGGGAAAGCTGAAACTATTTCTTCCCAGTAATTTCTTCCACCAGCTTGTTGGCCTGATAGATCTTCGTCAGCGCTTCTAGAATGCCCGCGGAATGGACGGCCACGGCGCGCGCGGTTTGATCCGAATAAATGTAGTCCGCCACAAGAGACTCGATGTTGCCATCGAATATGATTCCGACGAGTTCGCCCTGGCGATTGATCACCGGGCTGCCGGAATTGCCGCCGATGATGTCAGCCGTGCTCACGAAATTGAAGCGAGTCGAGAGATTGAGCTGCAATTTGCGGTCGTTCCAGATTTTGGGCAGCTCGAATGGGTCCTTGTTGTTATGCGCGGCGGCGTGCTCGTACGTGCCGCCGAGCGTTGTGGCCCAGGGAATCTTCTCGCCGCCTTCGGTGTAGCCTCTGGCTTCGCCAAACGCGAGGCGCAAGGTGAAGGTCGCGTCGGGATAAACGCTCGATCCGTACACAGCGAACCGCGCGTTGGCGATCTTGCCGTACGCCTGGCGCTGCGGCTCGTCGACTTGCTGCTCGAAGACTTGTCGGATGCGGCGCGACTCCGGATCGATCAGCCTGGCGAGTTGGATCATGGGATCGTTTGATTCCTGGATGGCTTTCAAGCCGCCGCCGGCGAGGCGCTTGCGGACCGCCACATTTTTGAGCGTGGTGCCGTGAATCAATTCCGCCGCGCGGTCGCGTGGGGATTTGCCGGCCAGCACCGTCTGAACCGATTCGTTTTCCTCGCCCATAACCTCGGCCATCATTCCGAGCGAGTCGGCGAGTTCCACGGTTTCCAGATCGTCGTAAATCGGCGCGTCGGAGAAGAGTTGAAGTTTCAGGGAATCGAGGCCGGCTTCGGAATATTCGCGCAGGCGCTCGCCATTCGGCTTCGACGTCTCTTCCGCCAGCCGAACCAATTTGATGGCGATGTCGAATAAATCGCTGTTGAAGGATTGCGCGCGTTTTTGCGGGCCGATTCCGAAGAGATTGTATTCGTCGCGAATCTTGATCCGCGTCTTGAGAGTTGCGGCCACCCGGTCCCAACCATCTCCGTAGGATTGGCTGAGCTTCGAGTCTTTCGAGACCGCGTCGCGCAATTCCTTTTCCGCATCGCGCTTTTTTTCGAGGATCGCCGGGTCTTGCAGGCCGGCCAGCATTCCGAGGTACGCTTTCCGGCTATTTCTTATGCCGAATAAATCGTCCTCGGCGCGGCGAGCGTTTTCCGCGCTGCGCTCGGAATAATTGTCGAGCAGGACTTCGCGCCGGCGCAAAAGATTCAGAGTGCCTGGCAACGCGTAATCTCGCTGGAAGAGGAGATGAGACACGGTGTCAGCCCGCTCGGTGCGGCCCGGATGGCCGGAAACGAAAATCAATTCGCCTTCCGCGGCGCCGGACTCGCTCCACTTCAAATAGTTGTCCACGTGCACGGGCTTGTCGTTTTCATAAACGCGGAAGAAGCAGATGTCCAGATCGTAGCGGGGATACTCGAAGTTGTCGGGATCGCCGCCGAAAAACGCGATGGATTTTTGCGGCGCGAACACCAGGCGCACGTCGGTGTACCGCTTGTAGCGGTAGAGGTGATACTGTCCGCCGTTATACAGAGTGACCACGTCGCTGCGCAGTCCCGTCTTGTCGCGCGATTCCTTCTCGATGCTGTTGATCTCCGCCCGCCGGGCCCTTTCCGCCGAAGCGGCATCCATGCCGGGCTGCACGGCGCCCGCCACGCGGGCGGTCACGTCCTCGATACTCATGAGGACGTTCAGTTCCAGGTCCGCGCACTTTGGTTCGTCCGCTTTTGACTTGGCTTCAAATCCAGTCGCGAGATAGTTCTTGTCATTCGTGCTAATTTTTCCCAGGCAATCGGCGCCCACGTGATGGTTGGTCATGACCAGCCCGCCCGGCGAAACGAAGGAACCCGAGCCGCCATTATCGAATCGTACGGAGGATTTCTGCACGTGCTCGAGCCACGCGGCCGTCGGCTGAAAATGATATTTCTCCTGCAGCAATTTCACGGGAGGATTGTTGAACAGCCACATCCCTTCGTCGGCCTGGGACGCGGGCGCAAGCAGCGCGCATAGGAAGCAAGAAACGCAGAGCGCCCAGAGAACTCGGACCGAGCGGAAAAAGCAAAACGCGCGGCGCGTGCGAACTCTCGGATTAATTTGCAATTGACTTCGTTTCATCGAAGTTTCGCCTTAGTGATGCCACGTTGAACGCTCGGAGACATCTCAATCAAATCTTCGTGGCGCGCGTGATCAAATAATCCTGCCGCAGCAGATTGTCCTCGAAATATTCGCTCGCAAGCGCATCGTATTCCCGGCGGAATTGTTCCAGTTTGGCGGGATCGCTCTCCTCTAGCGCTGAAACGAGGCGCACCGTCGCGCCGGCGCTCTTCTCGGACGCCTTCCGGTGATGACTCGGGCTGAGCGCCGGGATCACCATCGTCGCGCGATCGAACAGGATGTCCTTCACGGCCGAGCCGAGTCGCTGCCGGACAATGTTCGGATCGCCCCAGAGCGGGGGCGGCGCGACCCCTGGCGGTGGAGGCGGCAGGTAACTCGCTGTAAGCGCGAACATCCGGCCGACAAAAAGCTCCGGCGGCCAGGTTGAAAACGCGATGGTTCCTCCGGGCTTCAGAACGCGCAGCATTTCACCGATCGCAACTTCAGGCCTGGGCGCGAAGATATGTCCGAACTCACTCAGGACAACGTCGAACGCCGCGTCGCCAAATGGCAGCTTCTCGACGTCCCCTTCGTGCCAATCAATCTCGACTCGCGCAATGCGCGCATTTTCCCGCGCCCGCTCGAGCAACTCGGGCGTGAGATCGAGCCCGGTGACGAGTGCGCCGAGCCGTGCCGCCGTAACCGAAACGACGCCTGTCCCGCAGGCCACGTCGAGGACGCGTTGTCCCGAGCGGACGCCCGCGCGTTTTACCAGCCTTGCTGCGCAGGGAGTTGTGTGCGTCTCAAACGGCGCAAAGTGCACCCACCCTTGCTTTTGCGCCGCCTTGAACGACTCGAACGGATCCATAAGCATTCCTCGTATTGAAAAATCGCCTCAGTATAACCACAGGTGGTGATTTCTGAAAGACGCGTAGCCGGATGCAGGCAGCGTTCCTGGCTCAATGCACATGCGATCATGAATTTGCTATATTCCCAACCGGCATACAAAGTAGAAACCAGATTCCACATCGCAACGAGGTGCATCATGGATTCCGGCAACATCATAAAGCGAGCCACGCGGCGGGAAATTCTGCAAGCGACGGGAGTCGTTGCGGGGGGATGGGCGCTGTCGCACATTTTTCCCAAAGAGATCGCGGGCGCGACGCCGCGGTTCGCGCAGCAGGGTGGGACGCCGCCTGGCGACGCTCTTGCGGCGGCTCGGGCCCGGTTCGGAAAAGTTCCCATCTCGTCGACGAAGCTTTCGGACAATCTCACTCTGTTGATGGGGCCGGGCGGAAACGTGGTTGTCCTGAATGGCAAGGACGGCAAGCTGCTCGTGGATACGTTCACGCAATTGGCGTGGGACAGGTTCAAGAAGACGCTCGATGAAATCAGCAACGCTCCGGTAAAACTCGCGATCGACTCGCACTGGCATTGGGACCACACCGACAACAACGCAAACGTTCGCAGCGCCGGAGCCACTTTGATCGCGCACGAAAACACGCTGAAGCGGTTGAAGGAAACGCACGATCTCGACGTCATCGGCTTGCATTTCGATCCGTCTCCCGAGAACGCTCTGCCGCAGCGTACGTTCAAGGAATCGTATCAAATGAATTTCAGCGGTGAGCACGTGGCCCTGGGACATCTCGCCCCGGCGCACACCGATTCCGATATTTACATTCATTTCCAGAAGGCCAATGTCCTGCACATGGGCGACGTCTTTTTCAACGGCATCTACAGCTATATCGACAAGGAAACGAACGGCAGCATTGGCGGAATGATCGCGGGCACGACCAAGATGCTGGCCATGGTCGACAACGAAACCAAAATCGTTCCCGGCCACGGCCCGCTAGGAAACAAAACCGACCTAAGAATGTTTCGCGACATGCTCGTCACCGTGCGGGGCCGCATTCGAAAACTGAAGTCCTCCGGGAAGTCGCTGGAAGAAGCGGTCGCCGCCAAGCCACTCTCTGACCTCGATCCGGTCTGGGGCAAGGGGGTGCTCAACGGCGATGCCTTCGTGCACGTTGTGTACACGACTCTCTGAACCGTGTTTGTCATAACGGGATGCGCGGACAGCCTTCAGTAGCACAGACTTCAAAGTCTGTGCTACTTGACCGGCGAGGACTAACGGTGCAGGCCGGGTTGCCAGCGAACGTCTTCCTTGCCTTTGTCATTCAGAAAACGCGCGAGGACAAAAAGCAGGTCCGACAGGCGATTGACGTAGCGCAGGACCGCGGGATTCACGGGCTCCTCAGCGGACAGTCGCACGACATCGCGTTCCGCTCGCCGAGTCACCGTTCTCGCCAAATGCAAGTAGGCGGAAGCGGGACTTCCCCCTGGAAGCACAAAGCTATTCAGCGGCTCTAATTCCGCGTTGAACCGGTCGATCTGATTTTCCAGCCACGTAACCTGATCTTCCGTGATACGCAGCGACAGCTTTTCCGCGCTGGGCCGCTCCGGCCGGCACAAATCCGCGCCCACGTCGAACAGATCATTTTGGATATGCCTCAAAAGTTGGAGCACCTCGGGATTTGCGACGTGCAGATTCGCCACGCCGATGACGGAATTGGTTTCATCAACGCTGCCGTAAGCGGTAACGCGGAGATGGAATTTCGGCAGCCGCGCTCCGTCCCCCAGCGAGGTTTTCCCTTCATCGCCCGTACGAGTGTAGATCTTGTCGAGTTTCATCGTTTGTCCCGTTTGTGTAGGCGATTCTTTTCTCGTAACGTAGTCTGCATGAAGACGCGAGATTTTCCAATTTTCTTTCGAGGGAAAGTGAGACCCAGGCCTGCTTTGCGGCACCTGAAAGTTCTCAAGCCACACTCTTATACACTTACCCTTGACGAAAATTCCGCTTCGCAATAACTTGATAGGTATATGAGCCTCCTTTCTTTGAAAGTAAACGGACAAACCCACAGCATAGATGTTGATCCGACAACGCCGCTGCTTTACGTTTTGAGCGATGACCTCGGCCTTCGTGGCCCGAAATTTGGGTGCGGGCTCGGCCAATGCGGGTCCTGCACGGTCCTGGTAAAGGGTCAGGCGGTCCGCTCCTGCATCACTGCGGTGGAATCGGTGCAAGGCGTGGAGATCACTACCCTCGAAGGGCTGGGCACCGTCGACAAGCCGCACCCCCTTCAAAAAGCGTTCATCGAAGAGCAGGCCGCACAATGCGGCTATTGCTTGAATGGCGTCATTATGACCGCCAAGGCTTTTCTCGATAAAAATCCCAAGGCGACGGAAAAAGAAATTCAGGAAGGAATGTCGCGCGTGCTTTGCCGCTGCTTCACGCACACGCGCATGCTTCGCGCGATCGGGCGCGCGAGACAGGAGATGGCGCGATGAAAAACCCATCTCTTCCCGTGAACAATATTCAAATGGCGCAGGGCGCGGCGGATGCATTGGCGCGCGCTGGATTTTCGCGTCGGACGTTTATCAAGGGAACCGGCGCGCTGATCGTCAGTTTCAGCATGGGCGGCGCTCTCGGAACGCTCGAAGCGCAAACCCGCGCGGGCGCTTTTGGCCTGGACGCGGCGCCGGATTCTCCTCCGGCCAATGAAGTCGATTCCTGGATCGCCATCGCTTCGGACAGCAGCGTGACCGCGTACACCGGAAAAGAAGAGCTTGGGCAAGGCATGTCTACGGCGCAGATGCAACTCGTCGCGGAAGAACTTTGCGTGCCGTTTCGTCGCGTCAACCTGATTGTCGCCGATACGTCCCTCACGCCGGATCAAGGCGTCACTTCCGGCAGCCAGTCGCACCCCACAAATTTCAATCACGGCAATCTGGCGGGCGCTTGCGCGACCGCCCGGGAAGCGCTCCTGCAACTTGGATCCAAACATTTAAATATTCCAGTGGAACAGCTTGCCGCCGTTGACGGCGAGATTCGCTCGAAAACCGATGCGTCGAAGAAGGTCGCCTACGGAGAACTCGTGGCCGGGAAGAAATTTGATCTCAAGGTGGATCCCGCCGCGAAGCGAAAGCCCGCGAGCGAGTGGACCGTTCTCGGAAAACCCATCGGGCGGCCGGACATGCCGCAGATGGCTACGGGAACGTTCGAGTACGCGCACAACGTGCGTGTCCCCGGCATGCTGCACGGCATGGTGGTTCGCCCGTCGGCCGTGGGCGCGAACCTTATGAATGTGGACGAAAGTTCGGTGTCAGGAATGCCGGGCTTCGTCAAAGTCGTGGTGAAAAAGAATTTTGTCGGCGTGGTCGCGGAAAAAACCTGGCAAGCGGTGCAGATTTCCAGAGCGTTGAAGGTCACATGGTCGCCTGCTCCCGAGCTGCCGAAGCAGGAAACGTTCTACGACCATTTGCGGAATCAGAAGCCGACCCGCGACACGCTGCTCGTGAATTCCAAGGACGTCGAACAGAAACTAACCGAGGCCGCGATCGTCGTGAAGGCGACCTACCTCCATCCTTATCAAATGCACGGATCGGTTGGCAGTTCATGCGCCGTCGCCGATGTGAAGGGCGATAAGGCCACGGTCTGGTCGCCAACGCAGGGAGTTTGGCACCAGCGAGCCACGCTCGCCATGCTGCTCGATTTGAAGCCCGAGAATGTGCGCGTCATTTTTCGCCGGGGCTCGGGTTGCTACGGAATCAACGGCGCCGATGCGGTCACGTATGACGCCGCGCTGCTATCGCAGGCGGTCGGCAAACCAGTGCGCATCCAGCTCACGCGAAAAGACGAAATGGCGTGGGAGAATTACGGATTCGCATTCGTGATGGACGAGCGCGCCGGCCTCGACGCCCAGGGAAATATTATCGCGTGGGATCACGAAGCGTGGTCTCCAGTTCTGGGGAATCGTCCGGTCTACACGTACCCGGGAAACGTCATCACCGGATTTCTGGCGGGATTTCAGCCCGAGGAATTCAGGCCTCGCTCGCCCGCGCCCGAACCTGCCAATTTTAGCAACAATAGCAACGCGATTCCGTCGTACGTGGTGGGCCACGTGGGCGGCGCCGACCACGGCGCGGGCACGGTCAAGGCCGAACGCGCACTCTTACACAACGTTGCGTCCCCGTTCTGGACTGGTCCACTGCGTTCGCCGCAGCGCCTGCAGAACACCTTCGCGCACGAATCCTTCATGGACGAGCTTGCGTTCCGCGCCAAAGCCGATCCCGTCGAATTTCGATTGCGCCACCTGAGCGATCCGCGAATGCTCGATGTCGTGAAGGCCGCCGCAAAATCAGCAAATTGGGATAAGCGCCCCTCGCCGAAACCGCGCGCCGTTTCCGCAGCGGGCATCGCCACAGGGCGCGGCATCTCCTGTGTCGCCTACGAAGGCGACAACGGCTTCTCAGCCATGGTCGCCGAGGTCGAAGTAGATCTGGCAACGGGAAAACTCAACGTGAAACGGCTCGTCGTCAGCATCGATGCGGGCCCGATCTCAAATCCCGACGGCCTCCGCAATCAAAGCGAAGGCGGCGCGCTGCAAGGCATGAGCCGCGCGCTCGGCGAAGAAGTCACGTGGGACGACCACAACGTGACCTCGATCGACTGGAGGACGTACCATTCGCTGCCCCTCGGCTTCGCCGTCCCGAAAATCGAAGTCGTCCTGCTGAATCGGCCCGACATGCCCGCAACTGGAGCCGGAGAAACGGCGATCACCGTGGTCGCCGGCGCAATCGGAAACGCCATTTTCGACGCGACCGGGGCGCGCATCCGGCAAGTCCCCTTCACGCCCGAGCGGATCAAAGCCGCGCTCGCTGGTTAACTTAGCCTCCGCGGAAGTGGCGGACTTTCTTCCGTCCCTTGGATTGGTTTGACGGGTAAGGTGTTTCAGGTCCACCCGTCCGCCTATGTACCCTTCGGAGGTACCGCCAAGATTTTCGGAGATCTTGCCCTCCTTGCTCTCGAAGGAATTCTCGCCGCTAGTGTCACGGAATATTCATGGCCTGTTCTTCAAACTTCACGGTGAAATAATCTGTTCTTAACTTTCATGCTTCATTTTGACCGCCGCCCCCGCAAAATCAGATTAAGGAGCGTGAAAGTTGTTTAAGAGATTTGTGTCGAAGATGCTGCATCATTTGCGGATGAGCGTTGTTGCGCTCGTGATCCTCCAACTTAGCCTCGGCGGCGTTTTCGCCGCCCCATTGCAGGCTCGCGATAAGGACGAGCCCCGCACGAAAACACCTATCAAGCACGTCATCGTCCTCATCGGTGAAAACAGGAGCTTCGATCACCTCTTTGCAACCTACGTTCCAAAGAGCGACGATTCCGTTTCCAACTTGCTCTCCAAGGGGATCATCAACGCCGACGGCACGCCCGGCCCTCATTTCAAGAAAGCAGCCCAGTCCCAGGCAGCACCGCCGTTCAGAACCGAGTTTTACATCAGCCTCAACAAGAATGAAAAGACGCCCTACGATATCCTGCCGGAGCCGACCCTGAACTTTTCGCCCAGCCCCGCGACCGGAGAACCGCCTCCGCTTCCAGGCGCCACGCCGCTTGCCTTGCTGGGCGGCATCGAGCCGTCGCTCGAGCCCGGAGACCTGCTCTTGTTGACGACAGGGGCGTCCGGGGCTCCCCAAACTGCGGAGCTTCCCGATTTCGATTCGCGAATCCAGAATTTCAACAATTTGCCGAACGGGCCGTTCCCGCTCGAGGGTTCCAGTCTTCCCTACGACTCCTATACGGGAGACACCACGCACCGGCTCTACGAGATGTGGCAACAATCGGATTGCAACATCAGGAACGCCACGCGCCGCAACCCCTCGGGCTGCCTGAACGACTTGTATCCCTTCGTTATCACCTCGTATACGAGTGAGCCTGATCCCAACAGCTTCCCCATTGCCAACCAGGTCGACGACAACGGCGGCGGTAATTCCATGGCGTTTTACAACATGCAGGCGGGAGACGTCCCGGTCCTGAAGGGCCTCGCCGACGAGTATTCCATGAGTGACAATTTCCATCAGTCCTTCATGGGCGGCACGGGCGCCAATCACGTGATGCTTGGCAGTGGCGATGCGATCTTTTGGAGCGATGGCAACGGCACTCCGACCACGCCGCCATCGCACATTGCGAACCCTGACCCGTTGCCAGGCTCAAACAACCAGTACACGGTGGACATCAATTTCGATGGCAACTTCACCGAGTGCGCGGATTCCTCGCAACCCGGCGTCGATGCGGTTCGTGACTATCTCGCAACGCTTCCGTATCGTCCGGATCCGAACTGCAAACCCGGCCATTACTATATGGTGAACAACGACAGCCCGGGCTTTTTGCCGGACGGCACCGTGGACACCAAGGGCATTGCGGGCGGCGGCTCGGTTCCTCCGACGAACGTCCGGACCATCGGCGAGGAGCTCAACGAAGAAGGGATTTCCTGGGCCTACTATGGCGGAGCGTACAATGCGGCCGTGGCACTGCAAATGCTAAAGGAGCAGGGCCAGACCACGACCGATCCGACCATCCTCGTTGGCGCAGCGTACTGCAACATTTGCAACTTCGAATCTTACACGAACGCCATCATGGGCGATGCAGCGCAACGCACCGCCCACATCAAGGACGCCACGGACTTCTTCTCGGCAGTCGACAACGGCACTTTGCCGGCGGTTTCTTTCGTGAAGCCTGACGGTCTGCTGGACGGCCATCCGGCGTCTTCGAAATTTGACCTTTTCGAGGGTATGGTCAAGAAGATCATGGACCACCTCACGGCCAACCCGGAGCTTTTCGAATCCACCGTTCTCTTTGTTACAGTGGACGAAGGGGGCGGTTTTTACGACTCCGGCTACATCCAGCCGCTCGACTTCTTCGGCGACGGCCCGCGGATCCCTATGATCGCGGTCTCGCCGTACACCCGCGGCGGGCACATCAGCCACACATACACGGATCACGTTTCGATTCTCAAGTTCATCGAACGGAATTGGGACCTGGAGCCGTTAACAGAGCGGAGCCGGGATAATTTTCCCAATCCCCGGGTGGATGACGATAATCCCTACGTGCCGCAGAATAGCCCGGCGATCGGCGATCTGTTCGACCTGTTCCATTTCGATCGAGATCATGATCGCGACCATGACCGTAACCATGACGGCGATCACTAGGACGTTTGTGATCGGCTCGCGGCTTCCCCGGGTGTTCTGACAAATGCCCCTCTGTAGGCTTGACGCCGACCGGAACTTATTTCCGGTCGGCGTCACTGATTCCAGTCCAATTCCTGACCGTCGCGGCGATCTGCATTTCTGGATCCTTGCCACCCCTCTCCTTTCCTGCTAGATTCCGTTTGAGAAGATCATCTAGAAATAAACAAATCGTAGATGCAGTTCGTCTTGCTTCGTCAAGAATTCGTCCAGCGGTATATCGAATAAGGAGGCTCCATGCGTGCAGCGTCTAAGGGCGTGGCCTTGGTTGCGTTTGTGCTTACTCTTGTATCCTTTGCCTACGGTGCTACCGTTTCTGGCACGGTGAAAGGCCCAGAGGGAAAGCCATTCAAGGGCGCGTTCGTCGAAGCTCAGGACATGGATTCACGGATCGCGACGAATGTTCTCTCCGACAAGGATGGACGCTATCGCATCGAAAATTTGCCCGAGGGGCAATATCAATTGCTCGTGAGGGCCGTCGGATACCGCTTCGAGCCGCGCACGGGGATCCAACTGGCCGCCGGTCAGAACTCCACGCAGGAAATCTCGCTGGAGAAGGGAACTGTGCACTGGACCGATCTCTCGATCTATCAAGGTGAGCAGCTTTTGCCCCAGGGACAAGGCAGGGACAAGCTGACTACCGCTTGCTTCCGTTGCCACGGCTTTCAGAGCCGGATGGCCGCGCAAGTACGGGACGAAACCGGCTGGCACGATCGCGTCAATTACATGCGCACCAGCTTCGGTTATCTGCTGAAGGATGTCAACGAGAAGGACGGCGACGACGTCACCGCGTATCTCACGAAATATTTCGGGCCGGATTCGACGCTGCCGCATTCTCCTACTGAACTGCCGGCGTATGAAGAGGTCAAGCAACCTTCCTTCAGCGACGATGCGATGAAGATCGTTTACGTCACCTTTGATATGCCGGGATCGAATCGCTTTCCCGGCTCGGCGAAACCCGAGCGCGATGGAAACGTCTGGATCTGGGAGTACAGAGGCCACTGGCTTGGCAAACTCGATCCCAAGAGCGGAGTCATCTCCGAGTACCCGATTCCCAATGTCGATCAGGCGTCCATTCATTCAGTGGTGGTCGGTCCGGACGGGATAATCTGGTATTCCGAGCAGGCCACCGACACGATCGGCAAGATGGATCCCGCGACGCACCAGATTACGCGCTACCGCGAACCGAGCCGCGGCACAAAACACACGCTCGTGGTTGACTCCAAGGGAATGGTCTGGGGCACTGGCGAGCCGCTGACACGCTTCGATCCGGAAACAGGGACCTTTCACGACTTCGCCGAAGTGCCGACTGCGTATGGCCTGGCCCTCGATAAGGACGAAAACGTCTGGTTCTCGGAATTTTCAAAGGACGGCAAGATCGGCAAAGTCGACGCCAAGACTGGCAAAGTCATCAAATACCAGCAGCCGACGCCCGGTTCGTGGCCGCGCCGCTTGAAGATCGATGCCCAGGGAATCGTGTGGTTCTGTGAATACGAAGCGGGAAAAATCGGGCGCTTCGATCCCAAGACCGAAACGTTCAAAGAATACGCGCTTCCTGGCGGCAGGCCCACTCCTTACGCCCTGGTGATCGACAAGAGCACCGGCCACCTTTGGTTTTCGTCGATGGAAATGGACACCATCTCCGAACTCGATCCCGCGACCGGGAAAATCACGCTCTATCCATTCCTCTTCCCCGAAAATGGCATGCGCGATTTCTTCCAGGACGCGGACGGCCGCATCTGGTGGGGCTCGCAAGCCAACAACCGCGTCGGCTATTTCTATCTCGCCGGGTCGGGAGTCGCCCAGCGCGCCGGTTTGGAGACCCAGAAAAGTCCGAAGTGAAGCGGCAGTAAAGAGGAAAAAGATTTTACACAGAGAACACAGAGGGCACAGAGAAAACCAGAAGAGAATGCATTCTTCTCCGGTTCTCTCTGTGCCCTCTGTGTTCTCTGTAGTGAAACCCTTTTCTACTTCGTCCCCATCGCAATCTTGTCGCCGCCCTTCACGGTGACGAGTCCGACCACATTTTCGCCGCTTTCCGTGATGACGAGCTTGCCGTCCGCGAAGTGCATCATGTTTCGCACGACGCCGCCGCCGCCGGGAATCGTCCACGTTTGGAATTTCTCATTCTTAGGGTCAAAGCGCACGAGCGTATTCGGCTTCACGCCGGATTCGCTGTACCAGACGATGCCGTTCACGATGGTGATTCCGTAGGGGCGGGATTGCGGGCCGCTCGGCGATGGCCATTCCTTTACAAATTTTCCGGTCTTGGTGTCGAACTGGCCGAGGTAGCCGCGCCCATAATCGGAGTAGTAGAGCATATCATCCGCGGTGATGGCGACGCGCCGCGGCCGGGCCGCTTCATTAGGAAGAAGAAATTCGTGGATCTCCATCGTTTCCGGATCGATGCTGGCGATCTTGTTTGCGCCAAATTCAACGAAGTAGGGAATCCCTTTCGTGGTGATGACCATGCCGTAGGGATTCGCCTTCGGCGTCGGCGTCGTCACCACTTTCGACTCGCCCGTTTCCGTGTTCAGCCGGCCCACCATGTTCGCTCCCTGAACGGTGAACCACAGCGTCCCCTTTTGATCGAAGATCGGCGTGTGCGGATCGCGCGCCTTGGGATCCAGCGGATACTGCGTGAATTTGCCGGTGGCCGGCTCGAACTTGCCGATGTACGCCTTGAAATTCGCGGTGAACCAGATGTTGCCCTGCTTGTCCATCACGAGTCCGTGCGGGCCCGACATCGGCCTGCTGGTGCGATATTCCTTGATGTCGCCCGTCTTCGGATCGATGTGGCCGAGCAGGTTGGCCATGTGACCCGAATACCAGATCGTGCCGTCGGGCGCGGCGAGCGGATCATGAGGCCGCGTGCCCGGCGTGGGCAAATTCCATTCCTTAAAGGACACTTCGACATTGCCGGGGATCATTACAGGCGTGGGGCCCGGCTTTGCCGGGAAATTTTTGATCAGGTAATTCGTGACCATATCGACTTTATCGGCAGGAACGGCGGCGCCGACATTCAGCATCATGGCGACGGTGGTCTTCCACTCTTCGGGCGTATGACCCTGAGAGTTCGTGATGTTGGACAGGCTGTGGCAGGCCGAGCAGGTGTCCGAGATTAGTTCCTTGGCGTCGCCGTCGGGCAACTGGACGGCCGCGCGATCTTGCATCTGCTCCTGCCCTCTCGCGGGCAGAACCAAAAATAGAGAACCCGCCATCGAGCAAATCAAAAGCGATCTAATGGACATAGTTCCTCCGTCAAGCTTCACCTATCCCTATCTTAGAAGAAGAAGCCCTCTATCGCGTTACAAAAAAAATCTCTCACGGTGGTCAGGGATTGCCTTTCCCCCCGCGCCACAAGGGACACTGTACTACCAACCCTATGGGCGGCTCAAATAGAACCAAATTGCAGGAGGACTCAGGCTTCTAGGGATAGAGAATTCTGGATTGAAGGAAACGCATTGTAAGACAGGGGCGGTTGGGTTAGTCTACCTTTTCTAGTAAGGTGCGCCCGCCCCTGCCTTGTAACGCTCAACGTATAACAAAGTTGCAATAGGTAGCGCAAGTCAAGTTATGTATATTAAAAATGAGCACAATGCTACGTGTGGAAGGATCCTCCTCCGAAACGCACTTGAGATGGCAATTCAGTTGACAGGTTTCGCATCGGCGAATCCCTATCTTCTCATCCTGCCCAACACATTCATTCCAGGAAGTTGATATATAGTGAGAATCCCGGAGGAGCTTGTGAAGCGTCTCGCCACGCTGTGCATGGTCTGTCTCGTGCCGCTCGTCTCCGCGGCGCAAAGCAAGCAGTTTGCCTCCAAGCCGCTGGAGATCACCGACGTGACGGTCATCGATACCACAGGCGCGCCGTCGAAGCCGGGCCAGACCGTCGTCGTGGAAGGGAACCGCATCTCGCAAGTCGGCGACATGAAAAAAGTGCATGCGCCGAAAGGCGCGCAAGTCGTGAACGCGCGCGGCCTGTACGTGATTCCCGGCCTGTGGGACATGCACGTGCATATCTGGGAGACCGATCGCACGTTTCCGATGTTCATCGCCAACGGCGTCCTGGGCGTGCGAAACATGGGCGGACATCTCGACGAGCTAAAACGCTGGCGCACGCAGGTCGTGAGTGGCGAATTGCTCGGCCCGCACATGGTGATTTCCGGCCTGCTGGTCGATGGCTTGAATCCCGCGCATCCGGACCACTCCGTTGTGGTTCACGATCCCGCCGAAGGCCGCGCCATTGTCGATTCGCTCAAGCAGAGCGGCGTCGATTTCATCAAGGTGTTTGACAATTTGACGCCGGACGAATATTACGCCATCGCCGAGGAATCGAAGAAGGTAGGCCTGCCGTTCGCAGGGCATTTGCCGCGTGGCATCTGGGCGAGCGATGCCTCGACCGCGGGCCAGTTCAGTATCGAGCACTTATTCGGCAGCCTGGAAGAATCCTCGAAGAATTTCGACCAAATCGTGCATCTCAACGAATCGCCGCCGGCAAGTCCCGCCGAAAAAGCCGCGCGCACCCTGACTTTGCTGAAACTGGAAGTGAACAGTTACGATCCCGAGCGTCTGAAGAATCTCGCGGTGCTTTTCGTGAAAAATGGAACGTGGCAGGTTCCGACGCTTGTCGCGAGAAGGGTCGTGCCCTTTCTCAAAGACGCAGCGACCGTGAATGATCCGCGCCTCGCGTATATCGGCCAGAAAGACCGGAAAGAGTGGAACGAGATGCGCGATCGTTTGATCGCGGACAACCCGCCGGAATTTTGGACGTTGCACAGGGCCGCGTACGAGGAGGAACTGACCATCACGCGCGAATATCATCGCGACGGCGTTTCCATTCTAGGCGGCACGGATGCGGGCGGTCCTCCGTTCGTGATCCCTGGATTCGACTTGCACGACGAGCTCGCCGCGCTGGTTAACGCCGGGTTCACCCCGTTGGAAGCGCTGCAGTCGGTCACGCTGGACGCCGCGCAGTTTCTCGGCCGCACCGATGATTTCGGCTCAGTTGCCAACGGGAAGGCCGCCGACCTGGTGCTGCTCGATGCGAACCCCCTCGACGACATTCACAACACGCAGAAAATTCGCGCCGTCATCGTCCAGGGAAAATATTTGGATCGCGCAGCGCTCGACGCGCTGCTGGCGCACGCGAAGGAATCGGCGAGCCGCTAATGCGCATTTCAGCGCGCGCGCTTTAGTGGCGCAGGCTTCAGCCTGTGAATCTTCTTATTCAAGAAAACTTCTACAGACTGAACAGGCTACAGAAAAAGTGATTTATTTTGTCATTCCGAGCGAAGCGAGGAATCCCTCTTGGGTTGAAACCTAGGAAAAGAGAGATTCCTCGGCGCACAGCGCGCCTCGGAATGACAAAAATTGAGTATTTCCGCAGCCTCTTAAGCCTGTGCCACAAGGGATACCTCAAATGATATGATCCGCCCGTAATTGATGTGGATAAGTGAAGGGCCGGATTTTGATTCCCCAGGGAGGGCGTTATGCCGGAAAAGAAAATCATTGCGGTTTTAGGGGCGACAGGAGCGCAAGGCGGAGGTCTGGTCCGGGCGATTCTGCGCGATCCGCAAGGCGGTTTCGCCGCTCGCGCCATCACCAGGAATGCAGACGGCGAGAAGGCCAGGGAATTGGCAAGGATGGGCGCCGAGGTTGTGTCTGCGGACATCGACAATCCCGACGGCATGAAGAAGGCGTTCGAGGGAGCGTACGGCGCCTATTGCGTCACGTTTTTCTGGGCGCATTTCTCGCCTGAAAAGGAAATCGCCGAAGTGCAGGCCATGGCCACAGCAGCCAAGAGCGCGGCGCTAAAGCACGTCATCTGGTCCACGCTCGAGGACACGCGAATATGGTCGCCTCTCTCCGATCCCCGCTTGCCCACGCTGCATGGCAAGTACAAAGTCCCGCACTTTGACGGGAAAGGCGAGTCCAACCATTTCTTCAGTGATTTCGGCGTACCTACGACCTTTTTGCTGACCTCATTTTATTGGGACAATTTTATTGGTTTCGGCATGGGCCCGCAAAGAGGCCCGGACGGAAAGCTGGCGATTACGCTTCCAATGGGCGACAAAAAGCTGCCCGGAATTGCCGCAGAGGACATCGGGAAGTGCGCCTACGGCATCTTCAAGCGCGGCAACGAGTTCATCGGCAAGACTGTTGGGATTACCGGCGAAAACTTGACCGGCACGGAAATGGCAGCCAGTTTCAGTGAGCTCCTGGGACAGGAAGTCCGCTACAACAGTATTCCCCCGGAGGCCTATCGCGGGCTCGGTTTTCCCGGTGCGGACGATCTCGGCAACATGTTCCAGTTCAAGCGTGATTTCAACGAATATTTCTGCGGGGCGCGAGATGCGTCGTTCTCAAAATCGCTAAACCCCGAGCTGCAAGATTTCCGGACCTGGCTGAAAAACAATAAAACCGCGATTCTCGGCACGCAGAGCGCTGCGAAGGCGTGAGCTGCCTTTGGCTTTGCGGGTCGCGCCTTCAGCCGCGACATCGAAGCCCTGCGATCAAATGGCACTTTGGCCCACGGCTCTTATGGCGCTCTCCCCGTTCCGCGAAGGACACAAATGAAGAAGAATAAGCGCACGTCACTTGTCGCCGCATTGCCATTTCTGTTTCTGACCATCGCGGCACTTTTCGCTTTCGCATCGCGCGCGCGAACGCAAAGCATTGACGCGCTCTACGAAAAGGCAAAAACCGAAGGCTCTGTGGTGCTCTACACCGGCGGCCCAACGGCACCTTGGGACGTTGTCGCTAAGGAATTTTCCGCGCGCTACCCCGGCGTCACCGTGTACGTCACCGGCGGCTTCAGCAACGTGCTCGACAAGAAGATTGACGCGCAACTCGCGAGCAACAAGCTGGAGGTTGACCTCGCCGTGTTCCAGACGCTGCAGGACTTTGTGCGCTGGAAACAGCAGGGCGCGCTCCTTGAGTTCAAGCCGCAAGGCTTCGACAAGATCGATCCCAGTTTCAAGGACCCGAGTGGCGCTTATGTCGCCGTTCAGATCAACGCCCACACCTACGCCTACAATCCCAATTTAGTGCAGCCCGAAGACGTACCGCGCTCGGCCCTCGACTTCCTCAATCCCCGCTTCAAGGGCAAGGTCGTGTCCTGCTATCCCGCCGACGACGATGCCACGCTCTACGCCTTCAACAGCATCGTCCAGAAGTACGGCTGGTCTTACATGGACCGCTACATGGCCAACCAGCCGAATTTCATCCAGGGCCATCTTGGCGTCGTGCGCAGCATCGCCTCCGGCGAAAACCTCGTCACCTTCGATACCATCGCCGGCATCAGCATGGACCAGAAAAATCTGGGCTTGACGCAAGCCGTCGCCTTTCCGCAATCCGACGCACTCCCCATCTGGCCGTTCACTGCGGCCATCTTCAAATCCGCGGCGCATCCAAACGCCGCGAAACTTTTCCTCTCGTGGTACCTCTCGCCCGAAGAGCAATCCAAAACAGGAAGCTGGTCGCCGCGCTCCGACGTCCCCGCCCCCTACGGCTGGAAGCCCATCCTCTCCTACAAGGTCGTCAACAGCTACCGCGCCTTCCTCACCAACACGAAGCAGCTCGAAGAATTGAGGAAGCGCTTTGAGGCCTACACTGGACCGGTAAAAAATGTGGGTGGAGTGCGGTAAGAACGCGGAGCTTTGGACACAACTCCACGATGATTCTTGGAAGAAAATGATATCCTGCGACGCGATGACCGGTGGGTGGCGAGCATAACGCTCGCCCCGCGCTCTGAGAGCTGACATCTCGCAACCGTGATCGATCTGAGGTGTGAGAGAGCGCTGTGTTCCGGATGAAATCGACCATTAATCCAGGAGGATTACTGTGAGAGCGATTCGTGTGCTGTGTTTCGTCGCGGCGATGTGCGTTTCGTCATTGGCATTTGGCCAAGAACCGGCCAAGCAGACGCCAAAAATGGGCAGCAAGGAATGGACAGAGCTCGAAAAGACGCTGTGGGACGTGGACCAGCAGTGGCTGTGCAGCGCGGGCGCCACTCCGTATCACAAGGATTACAAAGAGTGCGTCGAATTCCGCAGCCAATTTTGGGCCGATCAGTTTTTTGAAATTTCCATCAAAGGCGAGGTGCAAACCAAGGTAGAGATGATTGCGAGGCAGAGAGCAGCGCATCCGTCCAAGGGCGTTGGCCCGCACCCCGATGATTTCAAGCTGATGGCGGTGTACGGTAATGTTGCCCTCGCGACCGATCATACGTTTCTCCAGGCCGAAAGCACGGGCGGCAAAGTTGCAGGCACCCAAACGCGTGTGCTTCGCATGTTCGTCAAGGAAGATGGGAAGTGGAGGCCCGCAGGCGCCGCGTTGGTCCCCATCGTTCAGTAACCGATCCTTCCAAAACACTGTTCCGCAGCGGGGGTATCCGTTTGGGGAAGGCGCAGCGTTCCGCGCCATTCGCCCCTGCTGTTTTTTTGTTAGACTCATTGGTAGAGCCCCAGCGAGAGGAGGAACGTCATGGTAACTGGACCTCTCGTCGCAGCAGCGCCTTATCTCACCGAACAAAAATATCAGGACTACACGCCTGGCCAGCACGCGGTTTGGGCGGAATTAGTCTGTCGCAGGCGGCCGCAGATCGATACGTACGCCTGCCAGGAGTACCTCGAAGGATACGAAATCATCGGATTGCAGGATGACCGGCTGCCAAATCTTCGCGCGATTAGCGATCAATTAGGGCCACGAACCGGCTGGAGCACAACGCCCGTGAGCGGTTTTCTTCCCGGAGAAGCGTTTTTTGAAATGCTCGCGGCGAGAAAATTCCCGACAACCACATGGCTGCGCAGCCAAGATTCCCTCGAATACATTCCCGAGCCGGACATATTTCATGATGTCTTCGGGCACGTGCCGATGCACGCGCATCCCGTGTTTGCGGATTTCCTTCAGCACTACGGCAGTGTCTGTGCGAAAGCGAAAGACGCGGACATCCTCGAACGGTTGGGCCGCCTGTTTTGGTACACGGTTGAGTTCGGGCTGATCCGGCAGAATGGAAAAATCAAGGTTTACGGCAGCGGCGTCATCAGCTCTCATCGGGAGTGCACGAACGTGATCGAGGAAGGCTGCGAGATCAGAGATTTTAATCTGAACGAGGTTCTTGCAACTCCAGTAAAAGTTGACGAGCTTCAGAAGCGGCTCTTCGCGATCGAGAGCTTCGATCAAATCTACGAGGCCGTGCAAGAGGCCGAGAAGCGATTGATGGCGGGTTAAGTAGCACAGGCTTCAGCCTGTGGGGGTTCGGCTTTTCAAGGACTAGCCCCCACAGGCTTGAAGCCTGTGCTACTCACCCCCCCCGAATCCAGCAGAGATTTGACACCGGATCGAAACCCGATCACAATCACCGAAGTTAGTGGGAGGCGCGCCATGTCCACCCATGTCTGCATCGATTGTGATTCTCCAGGCGACGGAAATTGCTCCGCGTGCCACGGAAACGGCAGGATCGGCGGGGGGAGCTTCTCCGCCGCATCTGGCGGCTACGGAAGCGAGTTCTCCTGCGCATCGTGCGGAGGCAGCGGCCACTGCTCGAAATGCGAAGGGAGCGGCGAGATCGAAATTGGTGGCGAAGGTTAATCGCTTTACCGGC
Organism: Verrucomicrobiia bacterium; assembly: GCA_035604385.1. Classification (GTDB taxonomy): domain Bacteria; phylum Acidobacteriota; class Terriglobia; order Acidiferrales; family UBA7541; genus Palsa-360. The sequence continues at coordinate 22,768 of DATNIO010000293.1, forward strand.
CGCTCGCAATCGCTTCCAATTCGAGTCTGGCAAGTGAGCCAGTCCTGAATTCATTTGCTACTGCACGGCGAAGACCAGGACCTCCGCGCACGTAGCTCCGTGCGGCGGAACGGCCACAAAATACTCCTTCAATGCCGGAACCAATAGGCCGGTCTTGCCCAGCGGACCCGTGGGAATTTTCCCAATGTCCTGATAGTGGTCCGGGTCGTTTTCTTTGTACACGTTGACGAACCCTTCGCCCGTGGCCACGTAAACCCGTTGGCTTGCGGGATCGAAGACCATGTCATCCACACCTGTAGAAATCGGAAGATTTTGCAGCACCTTTCCGGTATCGGAATCCAGGACATTCATGTTGCCGTCGCGGCATGCGGCGAAGAGACGATGATTTTTTTCATCAATCGCGACGGACGCGTTCACCTTACACGTAAGCGGCCAGACAGCAGCCACAGCCTGCTTCTTGCGGTCGATCACTCCAATAGAATTCTTCTCGGTCATATTCAGGAACAGTCTCGATCCCGATTTCTCGACCACCATGGCTTCCAGGCGATTGGAATCAATCTTGATTTGACCTACCTTCTCGCCCGTATCCGTGTTCACGATTTCCAGGAAGGTGTAATTGAGTTTCGCATCCAGCCCGCCGTCCGCGATGTAAAGGTAGTGCGTCACGGGGTCATAGCCGGTGGCATCCGAGTCCGCAAGGAGTTTCACGGACTTCAGCAACTCGTAAGTGGTTCCATTGAAAATTTTCAAATCGCCATCGGAGCCGTCGGTCACGAAAATCCTGTCAATGTCCGCGCGGTACACCACGGAGTGGCCGACGCCGATTCCCTTGATGCTGTGAACAAATTTTCCGGTGCGAATATTGTAGACTTCGATCGTCTTGTTATCTTCCGGGACGACGAAGAGGCGGTTGTTTTTCAGGTCGGGAGTAAGGTGGTCGAAATGATTCTGAACGCCGACCATGCGCGTCGTCGTCAAATTCTTGGCCAGCTGATCGACCGAAACGTCGGGTTCGCCGCTGCGAATGTCTTTCAGCTCAATCGTCTGGACCAACTTCAGTGGGGGCGTATCCCCGGCAAACACAAAAGCGCGCGGCGCGGTCCACGCGACGATTGCGAGTGCGGCAAACCAGAAAACATACCGTTGATACGAACGCATCGATCCCTCCCACCCTTCGCAACTTGAAAGAATAACACTGCGGCAATTCCAAAATGATAGCACGCGATGGAGCCCGGTTCCAAAAATCCGGCAAGCGTCTCATCCAATTCCGCGCGGACCTCGTACTACAGGCTGCAGGGCAAATCACAACTATAGAGAGGGAAAACGAAATGAAGAAGATTGCGCAGATGTTTGTCATCACGCTGGTTGCGGCATCGGCCATCCTGGCAGCAAACAATCCCATGGTGGGCGGCCATGAAATGTTCCCGTCAAAGAACATCGTTCAGAACGCGCTAAACTCAGACGATCACACAACGCTGGTGGCCGCCGTCAAGGCTGCCGGACTGGTGGACACGCTGGAAGGGCCGGGGCCGTTCACCGTGTTCGCTCCGACGAATGAAGCGTTCTCGAAGCTCCCCGCCGGCACCGTGGATACTCTGTTGATGACGGAAAACAAGGCCACGCTGACGAAGATCCTCACCTATCACGTCGTGTCGGGTCGAATGGACGCGAAAGACATCGCCAAGGCAATCAAGGCCGGCAACGGCAAGGCGGCGTTGACTACCGTAAGCGGCGGCAAGCTCTGGGCCAGCATGCAGGGCAAAGACCTCGTCCTCACCGACGAAAAGGGCGGCATGGCCAAGGTTACTATCTCGAACGTCTACCAATCCAACGGCGTGATCCACGTGACCGACACCGTTCTTATTCCTAACTAAACAGAAGAGCGCATCCAAACAAGAGCCACCGAGGCACTGAGATGAGCGGGGAACGTAACAGGTTTCTCGGCGTCTCAGTGCCTCCGGTGCAAATAGCCTGAAATCCGCAACTCTTCACCCAGCGCCTGACCTTCCGATACTACGCCCCCGATTTGGTCTTGGCCGTGGTCGCGACGCGGTATTGGTTCCCTCCAGCTTTCTTCGCGTCGTTCAACGCTGCCTCTGCGTCGAGCAAGAGTCGCGCGAAAGACGGCGCTTCATCGCCCTCAACTCCGATGGCTCCAAAGCTCGCGGTAGCTGTCACGATTTTCCCGCCAAAGCGGAACTCGTGCCCTGCGAATCGGGTGCGATAGCGCTCGATCGCTGCAGCGATATATGCCCCGGATACGTGGGTTATGAGGCAAATCAATTCGTCGTCCCCGACACGCCCAATGATGTCCGCCGGGAGCGAGCTGTCCTTCACAATCCGCGAGAAATCCTTGAGAACGGTGTCGCCTGCTTCGCGCCCATATTGTTCGTTAATCTTTCCGAAGGAATCCACGTCGGCAAGCACGATCCAGGCCGAAAATCCGTTTTGCGCGGCCGCCTTGAGTTGCCATGCCGCCCATTCCTGGATCGCACGGTGGTTCGGAAGTCCGGTGATGCGATCGATGCGGCTCGATTCTTCAATTTGCCTGTCTTTGGCGTCGACCTGGCGGTGCAACTGAACGATTCTGCGTCCCACGCTCATCCGCGCCTGTAGCTCGGCTGGATCGAAAGGCTTGGTCAGAAACTCGTCGGCGCCGGCTTCCAAACCTTTCAGCAGGCTTTCATTGTCGGACATGCTGGTCAACAAGATGATGTAGGTATACCGGTCATGCGATTCGGTTCGAATTTGTCTGCAAAGATCTGGCCCGCTCAAGTCCGGCATCATCCAGTCGGTTATGACAATCGGCGGGGAATGCCTGGCAAACAGGTCCAGCGCTTCCTGTCCACTCTCGGCGCGCAGAATCGTATACGGCTGGTAAAACAAAGCATCGGAGACGAGTTTGTGATAAACGGGTGAGTCGTCAACTACTAGGACCTCGAGCTTTTGTTCCCGACCGCCCGGGCCGTCCAATTCCTGTTCCGGATCGACCGTCCTCATAGGCATCCCTCATGCATAGCCAATGTACAAATTAGATTCAAAGGAATCAGCATCACCACAAAACTGCACTTGTTATCCTAGCACCTAAAATAAGAGCCTCCAACATAACGATAGTGCTAATGGCGCGAAGAGGTTATCGGCAAACCGTGGAGAGGAAGGAACGGCGCACACTAGCAATTTTCGCTCGAGTCCCTTGGCTTGACACGGGGCGGGACGCGGGGGTATACGGGAGGTGACCCTGTCCGCGACCGCAGGAATTCAAGGAGGCATCTTATGAGCGCTAAGAAGCGGGACATTGGAACACGAATCAATCAACTGGAGGAAGGTGCGCAACGCGCGAAGCCGGTTTTGCATCAGCACGCCAAGGAAATCCAGCCCTACGGAAAGATCGCCAAATTATCGATTGCACTCGATGAGACCGCTTGCGAATCGAGCATCAACAACCTGAACCAAATCCTCGCGGACACCATGACTTTGCGCGACATGTACAAGAAACATCATTGGCAAGTCGCGGGCGCCACGTTCTACCAACTTCATTTGCTCTTTGACAAGCACCACGGCGAACAGGACGAACTGGTTGACACCATCGCCGAGCGGATTCAACTCCTCGGTGGCGTCAGCATCGCCATGGCGGCGGATGTCGCGGAAACGACGATCATTCCGCGTCCGCCCCGCGGCAGGGAAGAAGTGCCCGTTCAGATTTCGCGCCTTCTCGAAGCGCACGAGTTCATCCTGAAAGAAGCGCGCACGATGGCTCGGGAAGCCTCCGAAGTCGGCGACGATGGGACCAATGATCTGCTGGTGAGTGACATCATTCGCGGCAACGAGTTGCAGGTCTGGTTCCTCTCAGAGCATTTGGTAACCATGCCGCTCTCACATCCGGAGCAAGCTAAGGCTGCAGTGTCCGGGGACTAGCTTCCTGGTTCGCACGCCACTCACCGCGAAAAAGATTTCACCACAGAGGGCACAGAGTACACAGAGAGATTCCGGAAGAGATACTTTCTCCTCCGTTTTTCCTCTGTGCCCTCTGTGTTAAATCCCTCTTTCCGTTAGTGCGATTCATCCCTTATTTGCCCCAGTTGATTTTCCGCGAATCATGCCGACGAGTTCCCGCGTGACCGGCACTTCAATCCCATGTTCCTCCGCGCGGCGCAAGATCGGCCCGGCGATGCCGTCCAGTTCCGGCGGATTGCCGGCGGCGACGTCTTTCTGCATCGAACTGCGCCCACCCTGCGGAGTTTTATCAAAGAACGAGATGATCGTCGCGGCGTCGAGCGGCGTCCCGCTTGCCGTGCCCACGGCGGCGACTTCGCGCGCCGCGGCCTCCAGCCTCTTCCGCCACACAGGATCGCGGTTTACTTCGCCGATCGTCAGCCCTGCAGCCGTGGTCGTCAGCGCAAACGGGGCGAGAAAGGACAGTTTCGTCCAAAGTATTTTCATCTCATCCGCGACGAATTGACAGGCGAAACCAAATTTCTTGAACTCCTCGACTGTGGCCGCCAGCCTGCTTTCGCCGATCGAGGAGAACGAAAGGCGGATCGCCATCCCGCGATGAATGATTTTCCCCGGCGCAGCTCGTTCGGCCTCCACTCCAATGCTGGCCGGGACGACTCGGTCATGACCGAAACGCGCACGGAGCAAGCCCACATGGTCCATCCCATTCAGCAGCGGAACGACTGCGCCAATTTGCTCGGGGTCTACAGTGACGCTGCGTAGTGCGGCTTCAAGCTGCGTGGCCTTCACCGTGATCCATAACACATCGTAGGGGGCTGCGACGCTCGCAGCACGATCGACGGGCACGCTGAATGACCCAAGGGGGCTCTCCAGGGAAAGCTCCGCCGGATAGTCCTTCAACGCCTCCGGCCGTAGCACGAGCGTGACGGATTCTCCTGACTTCGCCAGCGCCACACCGATGAGCCCGCCGACGCCGCCTGCTCCCAGAATTGCGTGACGCATGTTCTCCTCCAGTTGGTAGGACGGACTTCAGCCTGTCTCTGTCCCGAACGCCAATGCAGGCGTACATTGTACGCCGGGTAGCGTTGCGGATGCCCATCCGGACCGTTTGGAAAGCAGCCGAGAAGAGTGAGATTTGACCCACTTTTCATCTGGCGCTCACTTCGCTGGAATTAATGTAGATTACGAAACGTGCGTCGAGATCGGCTAGAGTCTTAAGGGAGGCCCCGGTGCTATGATTTCAATATGGTGACGGAAAAGGGCATACCGAAGATTGCCTATTTTTGCATGGAGATCGCTTTGGACCCGGCGATCCCTTCCTATGGCGGAGGGCTAGGCATCCTGGCGGGGGACATGCTGCGATCGGCAGCCGACCTGGAATTGCCCATGGTTGCGATTTCGCTGGCATACCGCAACGGCTACTTCCGCCAGCGCATTGACCAGCAAGGGAATCAGATCGAAGAGCCTGATCCATGGCAACCGGAAACGGTTCTTCCCTCCGTTGAAGTCGCGTTTACCGTTCGCATCGAGGATCGCGACGTACACGTTCGCGCCTGGCGCTACAGCGTCCATGGCTTGTCCGGATTCATCGTGCCCGTCTATCTGCTCGATACCGACTTGCCCGAAAACTCCGATTACGACCGCACCCTTACCGATTCACTGTATGGGGGCGACCAGCATTACCGGATTTGCCAGGAAGTGCTGCTCGGGATTGGCGGCATCACCTTGCTGCGGCACTTGAATGTTTCGCACATCGGAAGCTATCACATGAACGAAGGCCACGCCGCGTTCCTCACCCTGGCGATGCTGGAGGAGCAGCTCAAGCTGCGCAAGTACACCGTGGCCGTGGAAGCGGACATTGAAGTGGTTCGCCGCCGCTGCGTTTTTACGACGCATACCCCGGTGGAAGCAGGCCACGACCGTTTTTCCTGGGACCTCGTTCACCAGGTGCTCGGAGAATACAGAACCGGCTTGTTGCAGCAGGCGGGCTTCGCCAATGCGAATATGCTCAACATGACCGACCTGGCCATTCATTTCTCCCGCTACGTGAACGGCGTGGCCATGCGGCACGGCGAAGTCTCGCAGCACATGTTCCCTCAATTTCCGATCCACGCGATTACGAATGGGGTTCATGCAGCCACGTGGGCGTCGCCACAATTCCAGGAATTGTTCGATCGCGAAATTCCGGAATGGCGCCGCGATAACGCCTATATGCGTTACGCGGTCGGGATTCCCATCGAGGAGATCCGCAAGGCGCATTGCCTTGCCAAGGCAGAGCTGGTCAAGGAAGTGCAGAAACGATCCGGAGTACAACTGGATGAATCTGTCCTCACTATAGGTTTCGCGCGCCGTGCGGCGACCTACAAGCGTGCGGATCTGCTATTCAAAGACATCGACCGCCTGAAATCCATCGCCAAGTCGGCCGGCCCGATTCAGATTTTGTATGCCGGGAAAGCCCATCCCAATGATGCAGGCGGCAAAGCCTTGATTCAGCGCGTGATTCAAGCCGCCGCCGGACTGAACGACA
>DATNIO010000294.1:0-34774 GCA_035604385.1 Verrucomicrobiia bacterium
CGTGCGCCGCGCGATGCGGCGCAACGTGAGGAGGCAGCAAGCCGCGGCAAGCGCCGAAGCGGTGTCGCCTCATGATCTGCTGGTGTTTGGCGATGTGGAAATCGATTTTACCAGCATGGCAGCGAATCGCGCCGGCAAGCCTGTCGGGATGACCGCGCAGGAATTCAAATTATTGAGATTCCTTTCGCGGTCGGTCGACCGCGTGATTTCACGTGAGGAATTGCTCAACGAGGTCTGGGGATATCAGAACTATCCATCGACCCGCACGGTGGACAATCATATCCTCCGCCTTCGGCAGAAGCTTGAGCCCGATCCCGCGCACCCTCGCTTTTTTGTGACGGTGCATAGCGCGGGCTACAAATTCGTGCCCGGCAATGCTGCCATGAACAAGAAGAGTTAACGCCTTTCGCGGAGAGTGCGATGTCTCGCCTGCGGTTGCAATCGCAACTTCTACTTTCCACCCTGCTGATTATCTGCGCCCTGACGGGCGCCATTCTTCTCATTCTTCAGCATACGGTTCGTAAGCAAATTGCCGACCAGGTGGAATACAGCACGCAAGCATCCTTTCAGGAGTTCGAGACGGTCCAGCGGGAATTACAGCTCCAGTTGTCCCGGACAGCATCGCTGCTGGCCGAAATTCCCACCTTGAAAGCGCTGATGACCACGCAGGACGCGCCGACCATCCAGGATGGTTCCACGCCTTTTTGGAGGCTCGCGGGGAGCGATCTATTCCTGCTCGCGGATCCGGAAGGCCGCGTGGTCGCACTGGACGTCTCCCAGAAAGGGCTCAATCGGGAAGCGGCGGAAGGATTTCTGAAAACTTCCCTGGGTCAAGGGCAGGAATCAGCGTGGTGGTACTCGGACGGCCGCCTTTATTGGACCTTTCTCCGCCCGATCCTCGCGGGGACCGGAGACAATGCCAAGGTCCTCGGGCTTGTGGCCATCGGATACGAGACCAACTCCAGGATTGCCGAGCAGCTTGGCTTCGTCGCGGAAAGTAAAATCGTCCTGTTGGCCGACAATCGGATCATTGCGTCTACTTTTTCGCCTCAAGAAGAGGCCGTGATCCAGGGCCGGATTCTCGCCCGGGAGGTAATCCCAGGCGCCAAAACGACTGAAGTGACTGTGGGCGAAGACTCCTACCAGGTGGCAAGAGTAACGCTACAAGCCAATCCGCCATTGCCCGTGGAGTGTTATGTGTTTATTTCCCTGACGCGGCCTATGGCTTTTCTCCGCCAGCTCAACCGGACGATTCTGGTCGTGGGCCTGACGGCGATCCTTCTTGCGTCGCTGTCTCTCCGCTTTGTCTCGGGAACGATCACGCACCCGCTCGACAATCTTGTGGCCGGCGTGCGGGCCCTTGCCGCCGGCGATTACACATATTCGATTACGCCGCGAGGGAGCAGTGAGGCCGTGGAACTCGCGGAATCGTTCTCAAAAATGCGCGGCGAATTGCTGGCGTTTCAAAAAAAGCAAATTGAGACGGAGAGGGTCGCCGCCGTGGGCCGTGCCGCGAATTCCATCTCGCACGATCTTCGCCACCACCTGGCCGCGCTGGTGGCGAACGCTGAATTTCTGTACGAAGCGGAGAAACTCAGGCTCGATCGAAACGAAGTGTACAGGGAAATTCAGACCGCTTCGGAGCAGATGACCGAATTGCTCGATTCCCTGCGCGATCTGGCGCGCGAACAGCGCAATATCTCTCCCGTAAACGCCTCCCTCGACCGATGCGTGCGCCGCGTCATCGAGGCCGCGCGCGCGCGACCCGAGCTGCGCGACCGGGAAATTTCCGTCCGCGCGACGGGCGATATGACTGGAGTCTTTGACCCTAAAAAAATGGAGCGCGCATTATTCAACCTCGCGCTGAACGCCTGCGAGGCTGCTCCAACCCGTGACGGAAAAATCGCTTTCGATATCGTATCCACTGCCGATACGTTCGAGATCCGCGTCTCGGACAACGGGCCAGGAATTCCGGTGGCCATACGGAACAATTTGTTCGATCCCTTTGTCAGTATGGGAAAACCCAACGGCACGGGACTCGGGCTCGCCATTGTGGGCAAAATCATTGCCGACCACGGTGGAGCCGTCTCCGTCGAGAGCACTTCGGGAAGAGGAACAACTTTCCTAGTCAAACTTCCGAGAATACAACTCTCGCCAAATGAAATTCCTGAGAAGGTAGCAACGTAGAGCGGGAACGGTGCTCCGGTAGTTGTTTGTAGAGCCACCCTTCAGGGTGGCATTGCGGGGCCAAGGAGATGCCCGCCTGAAGGCGGGCGCTACACACCCAGGCCGAATTGCCGCTCAAAATCCCAGAAAATCCAATTTACGCGGAAATGGAGAGGAAGGATGCCCGGGCGCGCCCACAGCCCCCGCCGGGAAGAGTAGAGAGACTTGAGCCGATCTTCCCCTGTGCAGTGAGGCAAACCGGCGGTCTCTGGAACTCTCTAGCGCGCCCGGACCAGCCCCAGAGTACTTTGGACGCAAACCGAAATTGTCTGTGCCATGTCGAACATTTGTCAAAAAATTGTAACGAAACTTTTGCTCCAAGTCCTCCCGACCCGTATCGGGCGTAGCCAGCAAGGATCGGAGTCGCCGCGAAACACGCCCTCACCACTGGAATTGGCGGGCGCCAGTTGTAATTCCGCTGTGTGAAGTCCTTTCCAGTTTTTGAGCTATGATGGTGCCGCTTGTCTCGCAAAAAGCTCATTCGAAAAGAGGTTTTTCACGATGGAAATCAAAAAGGTTGGCGTCCTCGGTTGCGGCTTAATGGGTTCCGGAATCGCTCAGGTGTCGGCCGCGGCAGGGTTCGATGTGACCGTCCTGGAAGTCGAGCAGAAATTTATTGAGAAAGGTTTTGCCGCCATCCGGAAATCCCTCGACAAACTCGCCGCGAAAGGCGCATTCACAGAATCGGCGGACGCGATCTTCGCCCGGCTGAAGGGCGCAACGCGGAAGCAGGACCTCGCCGATTGCGATTTCGTCGTGGAAGCCATCATCGAAAATCTCGACGAAAAACGGAAGATGTTTGCTTCCATCGATCCTATCGTCAAGCCTTCGGCCATTTTTGCGAGCAATACGTCCTCGATTTCGATCACGGAGATCATGACGGCGACCGGGCGTCCCGGCCAGTTCGTGGGACTGCACTTCTTCAATCCCGTGCCGCTCATGAAGCTGGTGGAAGTCGCGCGCACCATCGTCACGACGGACGGCGCGTTTGAAACCGCCTGCGAATTTGGGAAGAAGCTGGGGAAAGTTCCAGTGCGCACGAGCGACAAGACCGGCTTCATCGTGAACCGCTTGCTCGTGCCCTATTTGATGGATGCGATTCGCGCGTTTGAAGAAGGCGTGGGTTCCGTCGCCGATATCGACGCATCCATGAAACTGGGATGCGGATACCCGATGGGACCATTAACACTACTCGATTTCGTGGGCCTCGATACGACGTACTACATCACGCACGTAATGTTCGACGAATTTAAGGAAAAGCGGTTCGCGTCTCCGTCGTTGCTGAAACGGATGGTGATGGCCGGCTGGTATGGAAAGAAGAACGGTAAGGGTTTCTACGATTGGTCGAACCCGGAGAAACCCGTCCCTCAGGACGCCGCGCTGCGGGGGATTGTGAAGCAATAGCCCTCGACGATTCTTTTTCAAAATGCAGCGCATTTAGTGTATGATGATTGGTATTACTCCTGGTATGAGGTTCAATATGAAGCGGCCGCGGCGCAGTTCGGGTGTCAAGGAAAGAGGCAGAGCCCCAAAGGAAAGAAGGAGTTTCACTCTCTCCCCAGAATCGATCTCCCTATTGCGGGATCTGTGCGCGGCGCGCCAGGGTTCGCGACGGCGATCTGTCTCCAGTGTCCTGGATGACCTTCTTCGCGCGCTCGACAAACAGAGGAGACGGGAGGCTGTAGAGAGAGCGATTACGAGTTTTTACGATGGCCTTCCGGTGCAAACCGATGCCGAGGAAAAAGAGTGGGGAGAATTCTCCCTGGCCCAATTTCTGGACGGTCCTGGCTAGATGGCGCCCGCCAACAAACCGCCCCTTCGCGGAGAGATTTGGTTCGTTCAATTGCCTGTCGATCCCCCGGAGAAAGGAAGGCGCCCGGTCGTTATCGTTTCGCTTGACGCCCGCAATCGTCACGAGCGGGCGGACACTGTCCTCGTGATTCCGCTTTCGACAAGCATCCATAAGGCAGACCACCCCACGCACCTTTTCCTCGTGTCGGGCGAGACCGGGCTTTCCGAGGATTCCATCGCGCGAGCGGAAGATGTTACCGTTGTCCGGAAAGCGAATCTCATGGAACCTCGCTCCGGCCTGCGCATCATGAGTCATCGCCGCATCTGTGAGCTTTCCGAAATGGTCAAGATCGCAATGGGCTGCTTCTAGCCTGCGCGTCTCTCCCAGAATTTCGGATCTGCAAGCCGAATCAAGGAAGTGTGGTGGCGCCGGCGTCTCGCTGGCGTTTTTGCGATGTGAGGAAAGCGGAAAAATCGCCGGCGGGGGCCGGCGCCACGAAAGATGCGCGCGCAAAGCGCTAGGGTTGGTCTTCCCCGTCCGGTTGCGCCACGAGCAGCAGCACGATGCCCACTACCGTGAACATGCGGAATGCTGCGTCCTGGCCGTTCCACGCTTTCGACTGCCACATCAGGAACCACTCGCCTCCGACAGCCAGGAACGCGACGAGCCACATCAGCAAACTTAGCGTTAGAGCCGCAATCGAAACGCGCTTGGCTTGATGAAACGCTGCGGTTGATTCACGCAGCGCTCGGGCCATGCGGAACCCGCCCCACCAGCATAAAAGCATCGTTATCGTTTCCCACGCGATGATCGAAAAGTAGAAAGCGGTGTGCAAAAGAGGCGTGTTGATCGCGCGCCACATCCCGCGATTTCCCGGAAACGTCGAGTCCATCATCAGCACGTGCCGCACGAATTCGTAGTTGGAGCCGTAGTCCGTGATGTTGTTGAAGACGATCAGGGAATAGAAAATAGCCACGCCAAACACCAATAGCATTTTGATTGTGCGAAGCGTCATGGTTTTGCCGGCTCGGAAAATGTCCGGAAGTAGGCCGTGAGTGCGGCCAGGGTCGCATCATCGTATTGCGGATTGCCCGGCATTTGCGCTTGCGGATTTTTCGCGAGAGGCGCGCGGATGTACGCGGCAAAATCCTTGGGCGATGCCGCTGCGATTGCGGCGAGCGATACCCACGAAAGGCCCGACTTCTGTCCTCCCTCGCGGCCCGCGTTGTGGCAGCGAAAGCAATTCTGCTGCGCGATGCGGAAGCCGTCCTGCACTTCGCGATCCTGCGCATGCGGTCCGCGCGGAGCGATCGCGCCAAAAACAATTTTCTCCTCGCGAAACTCGATGCGCACAACTCCCCACGGAATTTGCGGTTCCTCGGTGTGCGAGAGAATCTTATGGCTAGGCGTGAACTTTGGATGCGAAATCATGTAGGGTCCCATATCAAATGTGTGCTCTTGAGAATCCTTCGGCCAGCCGGCGGGCGGCTGGCCGTTCACTTCGAGCACCAACACAGGATGATGCGCTGCGAGGTAGGCGCGCGGATAATTCGCGCGGTAGCCGTCATCGCAGATCGCTACGACCAAGTCTGACGCGGCAGATGCGCCAAGTTCGCGCGCCAGAATTTCGAGCTTCACCCCGCGGATCTTGGTTGGCCCAGTAAAATTCGTGTCGTCCGTTACGGTGAAGTTCACATGCGGGATGGCCAGGAGTTCCTCGCGGGTGAGGTAGCGGGTCGATTCCGGCGGCAGGCCCGCGAGCGCTCCGCTTACTTCTAGGTCTGAGGGGAACTGTCTCTTCTCCTGCCACGCCGGAGAAGACTGCGCGTCTGCGATGCCGAGGGAAATCAGAGAGAGGACGAGGGCGCTAGTCCAAGAGGGCCGCATGGCACATCGTAGCGCAGAGTCGCCGTTAGGGAAGCGAAAATCGGTGGTGAATCAATATCGTGTGGGTGAGAACCATGTGTCGCCCCTGACGGGGCTTACTTGTCTGGGTTCGCACACTTCCCACCGCTGGCGCAGTGGGCTACGGTCTGCCGTCCCTCCCGGACTTCGGGGGACAAGAGCCTCGTCCAGCATCAGGAAATCTGGCGATAGGATGTATATGCTAGACTGACGCGATTCTTTCCGACGGAGGTCGCTGGCGCCAATGGCCGCGAAGATCGAGGCAAGGCTCAAGGACCTTGGGATCATTCTTCCCGCCTTGCCTCAGCCTGGCGGAAACTATCTTCCGGCGAGGACGGTCGGGCAAATTGTGTATCTCGCTGGCGTCATCTCCATTCACGATGGCGTGGTGATCGCTGGAACTGCCGGCGCGAGCCAGACGATTGACGAAGGGTATGCAGCGGCGCGCGCCTGCGCGCTGATCCAATTGGCGGTGTTGACGGCGCACCTCGGCTCGCTCGATAAGGTAAAAAACATTGTCACCGTGAATGGGTACGTAAATGCCGTTCCAGGTTTTCCGGATTCGCCCAAAGTGATCAACGGCGCGTCCGACCTCTTCGTCGAAATTTTTGGAGACGCGGGGCGGCATGCGCGCACGGCGATCGGCGTTCCGGCATTGCCGCGCAACGCGCTCGTCGAATTACAAATGACGGTGGAGGTATAGGCAGGCCCATGTCTGAATTTTCTCTAAGCGCCGAGCCCACGCATTCCCGCTGGAACCGCGCGCTGAAGCCGCGCCTTCGTGTCGCTTCCGGGGACACGGTTCACTTGGTGTGTGTGGATTCGAGCGGCGCGCAAGTTCATCCCTCCATGACGCTCGCGGAGTATCTGAAAATTGACCGCGACCGCATTCACGCGCTTACCGGACCGATTTTTGTCGAGGGAGCCGAGCCGGGCGACGTTCTTCAGGTGGACGTGCTGGAAGTGGCGCACAAAGGCTGGGGCTGGACGAGCGTGGTGAGCGGCCTCGGTTTTCTCAAGCAGCGTTTTGCGGAGCCTTTCTTCTTCATCTGGAAGCTCGAGGGAGAGGTGAGCAAATCCATTGCGCCTGCTGTCGTGCCCTTGCGTCCGTTCTGCGGCGTGATGGGCGTGGCGCCCGCGGAAGACGGCGAATTTCGCACGCGGCCGCCGGGCAATTTCGGCGGCAACATGGATGTGCGCCAGCTGTGCACCGGCGCCACGCTCTATTTGCCGGTGCTCAATCGCGGCGCGCTTTTTTCCGCGGGCGATGCGCATGCCGCGCAAGGCGACGGAGAAGTAAGCATCAACGGGATCGAATGCCCCGCGGACGTTACGCTTCGCTTCCAGGTGCACAAGCAGCGAGCGCTTCCGGGGCCGATGGTCGAAACTCCTGCGGGGCGGAAACTGGAATCCGATGCGGGAGCGGGCGAGTGGATTGTCGTCGAATCGTCGAGCGATGCGGCTGGCGCCGCTCGCGGGGCTACTTCGCGCATGATCGATTTGCTCGTGGATCGCTGGGGCTTCAGCGCGGTTCATGCCTACCTTCTATGCAGCGTGGCGATGAATCTGCGGCTGAGCCAGGTGGTGAATGAGCCGATGTTCACGGTTTCGGCGGCAATCCCGAAGCAGATTTTGCCTGCAAGAAAACTTTTCTGAAGAACTGTAGCGTGGGCTTCAGCCTGCGGGGTTACGTCCCTGCAAGGACCAAAACCCATAGACTGAAGTCTGTGCTACTCAATGCGAACCCCATGGTCATTAACGATCCTGAAATAGTCGAGGAGTTGCAGGCGCTTTATCCGAAATATGAAGCCGCGCTCTTGGCGAATGACGCGGAAACGTTGACTCGCATGTTCTGGAATTCGCCGAACGCGATGCGGTTCGGAGTTGCCGAGAATTTGTACGGCATCACAGAGATCGAGGCCTTCCGCAAAGGCCGCTCGCCTGCCAATCTGGCGCGGACGGTGCGGCGAATGGACATCGTCACGTTCGGGCGCGATCTCGGCAGCGTCACGCTGGAATTCGAGCGCACGGTGAATGGAAAAACAATTTCGGGGCGACAAAGCCAGGTTTGGGTGCGTTTTCCCGAGGGCTGGCGCATTGTTTCCGCGCACGTGTCGGTTCTGAAGTAGCACAGACTTCAGTCTGTGGGGTTCCGTAAATTCTCCCAGGCCGCCGGCGAAAGCCAAAATCGATGTACCGGCCAAAATAGAAATGCGAGCCAAGATCAAGTGGAAACCCACAGACTGAAGTCTGTGCTACTGGCGCGCACTCACGGTAACCGATAGTATTTCCACGGGCGCCGCTTTGAATGCGTCTTGCAATTCTTTCGCGGAAGAAAAAAACTTCCCTTGGGCACGCCGCGCGGGAAATTGAAAGCTGATCGACGGCTCATCGAACGGATAGGGATCCAATACAAAGTGGCGGGAACCAATCGCGCGCGCCTGGATGGGAACGCGCTTGCCGTCGCGCGTTGGCAGCGCGTGCAGCAGGTTCACCGGCTCTTGATAATCCACGCAGGTGAGCAATGAGAGATAGTCGTTGGCTTGCAGCAAACGAAAGTGATCCTGAATTGCACTCTCGCTCTTATGTTCCGGCCTCAAGTTCGGGTTCGAGGCAATTTGCTTGCGCCAGGAATCTTGAAGCGCCTTCTGGCCTTCCAGGAACCGATCGAACAGGGGCAATTGCGCCGGCAGGATGGTTGACCGGTCGGCGTGATCGTTCAGCAGGCTGTAGGTATGCATGGAAATGAGAATTGCGGCATAGGGATCTTCCGCCGCGATTTCGCGGACCGCACGATCCCGCACCGCCAGGTAATCGACGAGATCAATTTCCTCGAACCCGGAATATTTGCCGACGAGTTCGGTCGAGAATGCGCTGGGCTTTCCTTGCCGCGTGATTTGTGGAGCGGCATCGCGCGCGGCCCAACCGTCGTCGTGGCGGGCGATTCCGCGCAAGACGTGTTCCCGCGGCTCCGGGGACGGAAAAAGATCGTTGCCCCAACGCTCGGCAAAAGCTCCCGCCAGGCGCGCATGATCGGGGTGCGTGACGAGCCACCATCCGGTTTCGGTTTCGAGCCGCAGCATGTTCGTTCACCTCGCAAGCTTAACAAATTTGAAATTTCAAATTTGAGATTTGAAATTTGATTGTCGCGTCACTCCGTTTTGTCCTTCCGCTGCATCACTCTGCTTCCGGGGCGCGAGCCGATTCGTGCCAGCGGTGTAGAAAATACCATTCCAAAAACATGACCAGGAATAAGAAACTGAACCCCAGCACGGTCGCGGCCAGTACCAGGGCAAATAGATAGTCGGTCTGCAATTGAGAGGAAGCATACAAGATCGAATATCCGAGCCCGCCTTCTCCGACGCGGCCCGAGCCCGCGAAGAGCTCGCCTGTAATTGCGCCGATCACCGCAATCCCGCTGGCGATGCGGATGCCGACAAAAAGGTCAGGCACGGCGTGGGGCAGGCGCAGCTTGAACAGCAATTGCCTGCGCGAGGCGTTGTGCATCAGAAAAAGATGCACCAGATTTTCATCGACGCTGATCAGTCCTTGCGTGGTGTTCGCGATAATCGGCGCAAGCGAAATGATGAACGCGACGAATGTCACCGCGGGGATCCCCGCTCCCATCCACATTAAAATCAAAGGCGCGATGGCGATGATGGGCACGGTTTGCAGGAGCAGCGTGTAGGGGTAAAGCATCTTCCGCACCCAGCGGGATTGTGCGAAGACGAGCGCCACGAGCACGCCAACCGCGATGCTGGCCGCGAGGCCGCCGGCGGATTCTTCCGCTGTGATGGCCAGGGCATTTAGCAAGGAAGGAAAGCGAGCGCCCACAGCTCGCATCACCGCCCAGGGCGAAGGCAGCATGAAGGGCGGCACGTGGAACACCCACAAGATCAGTTGCCATAGCACCAGGAGAGCCGCGAAGACGGCGAGAGCATTGAGCACCGTGATGGCGCGCTGCTTCATTGCCGAAGGGTCTCCCGCAAAGTGTGCGATACACGCGTGACGATCGCATCAAATTCCGGCGAATTGCGGATCGCGGACGTGCGCGACGCAGGCAAATCCACTCGAAACTCCGCGTGGATTCGCCCCGGATTCGGCGCCAGCACCACAATCCGGTCGGAAAGAAACACGGCTTCGGCAACGGAGTGTGTCACGAAGACGGCCGTCCAATTTTGCTCCGCGCGCAGTCGCAGGATCTCTTCGTTCAGGCGGTCGCGGGACATTTCATCGAGCGCCGCGAATGGCTCGTCGAGAAGCATCAGCCGCGGGTTCGTCGCAAGAGCGCGGGCGATTGAGACGCGCATCTTCATTCCTCCCGACAATTCGCGCGGATAGGACTTGGCCACATTCTTGAGCCCCACGAGCTCGAGTAAGGCCGCAATCTCCTTCTCCCTCCGTTCGTTCGGCGCGTGCTCGAGCTCCAGGCCCAGGCCGATATTTGCTTTCACCGTGCGCCAGGGAAGCAACGTGGCATCCTGAAAGACGAAGGAAATAGTTTCCCTGGCGTTTTGCGGCGTCATCCCGTCCACGCGTATTGTCCCGCTTGTTGGGATGGCCAGGCCGGCAATCAATTTAAGAATCGTTGACTTGCCGCAACCAGACGGGCCGATGATGCTGATGAATTCTTGCTTGGCAACAACCAGATCGATCGATTCCAAAACCGCGTGAGCGTTCCCATACCGCTTGGTGACGCCCGCGATCTCGATTTCCGGAACGCCCGCGGTGTCGTTCATTCCGGCGCCTCGGATGCGGGCAAATACAAGGCGGAGGGGAACTCCAGACCGTGGAACACGAACTGAGTCGACCTCCGCCAATCCCAGGAAGTCGCCCGGCAGGAAGGCACATCGCTCCCGGGATTCCGGTCAAAGAGTGGAAATGCGCTGCCGGCGATTTCAAGCCGGATGCGGTCGCCCTTAGCGAATCGGCATGAGGTAGGCTCGAGGGAAAAATCCCAGCGCTGAATTTTGTCCGCGGCGTATTTCGTCTCCGCAAACAGGCGGCTGGACCGCGCGATTCCGATGCAAATAAAATCCGCTGCGCCATCGGGCCTTGCGCGCACAAGTTTTGCGGTGAAATCCGCAGTCCCCAGAGAAGTGGCGCAATAAAGGACGACGCGCGGAATGCCGAAAATCCACAGTGGTTTTTCGAGCGGCTCCGTCGAATAAACCAGCAGGTTGTTCCCCATTTCCAATGCTGCTTGATCGAATTGGCCGCTCGCGGCGGCCGGCCCTCCAGGCGCAGTGACGGGCACTTCAGGATCGTGCACGAAGATGTCGCATGGTTCATCGCCACCTGGGCTCACGGTGGAGAGCGTTCCGTTTCCTTTGCGCGAATTCGCCCTGCCCTCGCTGTGCAGGAATAGGATGTATTCCGCCTCGGCAGGAAAAGTTTCCGCTTCGCGCCAGCGATTTTCCCCGAGCACGAAATGACAGACGTGCGGCTCTCCCTCAAACGTTCCGGCATCCTTTAACCAATGATCGAACCAGCGCAACAAAATCGTGTCCGTGTCGATCAGCGCCTCGGGACCAAAGTCCGCCGTCCCAATCCGATCGCCCCACGGAATGTGCACCCACGGCCCGGCAAGCAGGTATTGATGTTCCCGCGCAAATTCGCTTCCCGCGGATTTGCGCAGAGCGAGAAAGCCGTCGACGCTGCCGCGAAGAAACATGTCATACCAGCCGGAGATGTGCAGCGCTGGAACGCGAATCTTGTCGAGGCGCTGACTGACGTCGAGTGACGTCCAATATTCGCCGGGTGCATCGTGATCGAGCCAGTCGAGCACGTACGAAGGGAGACCTTCGCCGTGCAAGGCGGGATGCGCGCGAATAGGCAGCACGCTCGTTTGCGACGCCAGTTGCGCCCAAGCTTTTTCGAGTGTGTCGCTGGCTTCGCGCAGTTGCTTCCGGCGCGCATCCGCTTTCAACAATTGCAATCCCCAACTCAGCGTGGACGCGAGGCGCAACGCTCCCCCGTGATAGAACCAGCCGTGATACAGATCGAATGCCGTCATTCCAGGCGAAATGCACATCAGGCCTTCCGGTTGCTCGGCCGCGGCGAGGAGTTGCGTCATCCCCTGATAAGAGAAGCCGTACATTCCGACGCGGCCGTTTGATTCGGGCCGTTTGCGTAGCCAGGCGATAGTATCGGCGCCGTCGGCGCCCTCGTGGCGAAAGGGATGGAAATCGCCTTCGGAATCTCCACGGCCGCGAACGTCTTGAATAACGACGTTGTATCCGTGGCGCGCAAACCAAACTGGATGGGCGTACACGACGGTGGAGGCAATGTCGCGTCCGTAGGGCTGGCGCATCAGGAGTGTTGGTTGCGGGCCTGGGTCGGGCGGATAGTAGTGGTCCGAAACCAGCTCCACGCCGTCGCGCATGCGGGCGCGCACGCCACGTTCGAGGCGGACGCCTTCGCCGCAATCGACCCAACTCGATTCGTTCATGGCGTGCGCGGATCCGGATAGCGAGCCATTTCTTCGAGCGCAGCGGCGAGCCGCGTGGCCGCTTGCTCCAGCCAGCGCTCGCCCTTTTCCGCAGTGGCCGGACGCGGGTCGCCCATCACTCCGCTCGACGCGATGTCGCGCGTGAGCCAGGCAAAAGTGGCGGGCGCATTTTCCGGCAGCAGCATCGCCGGTTTGGAAATGTCCGCGATGTAGTTGGCGGTGTAGGCGGAGCGATCCACCAGCTCCGGCACGCTCGCCAGCAGAAAAGAGGTTTCGACTTCGCCCGCGTGAAATCCGTACGCGCGTTCCTGAGGATCGAGGCCTTCGAACGAAATTCCACCGGAGCCGTGCAGCGCAAATGTTCTGAGGCCGAGTTCCGCGCGCAAGTCGCGGGACATGACGTCGATCAACGAAGTATTCCCGCCGTGGGTGTTGTACAGAACAAGCTTTCTGAAGCCGGCCTTCGACAAGCTGGATCCGAGATCGCGCAGCACGGCCATGAACGTGGCGGCGCTGAGCGAAAGCGTTCCCGGAAAACCGATGTGCTCGTTGCTCTTGCCGTAATGCACGGGCGGCAGCGCGTAGACAGGCAAATCAGCGGGCAATTTACGCAGCGCGTGCCCGAGCAGCAGATTGTTGATCAGCGTGTCGGTTGCCAGGGGCAGGTGATGCCCGTGCTGTTCGATGGCGGCCGCGGGAAGAACCAGAAGCGTGGACTCGCGAGGAAGCGCATCCACTTGCTTCCAATTCAAGTAAGAGAAATTTCGCGCGTCCGGGATCCAGGTTTTCATTTGGAGGTTGCTCCGGCCGTCGCGGATTCCGAAGGAAACGTGATCATTTTACCCGGATTAAGCAAGCCTTTGGGGTCGTAGCGCAGCTTCGCGAGCAGTTGGACGTTGTCGGCGCGGTACCGTCCGCCTCCCTCGACATTGTTCACGTGAGGGTTCGCCACCCACACTCCGATTTCGCGGCAGAAATCGATCATCTCGTTCAGGCGCTCCTGTGTCGTGTAGTACACCACAGGTATCGCGCCCGGGAACACGCGCCCATCGCCGCGCTTCATGAACTCCATGTGAAACAGGATTTCCATCCCAAAGCGCTCGCGCAATTGCCTCATCTGTCCGCGCACAGTATCGGGATCGAAGCCGCATTGCAAGTAGGTGTAGGCTTCGTCCGATCGGATCGCCCAGAGCGTGGTGTGGTTCCATGTGTAATCGGAAAGCAGCGGCCTCGCGTTGAGGCCGGGATACGCCCCGCTTTGAGTAACAGTTCCTCCAGCGTCTCGCGCGACGGCTTCCAGTTCAGCAAGCTGACTGGAAGCGATCATGAAAAAAATCAGCGTCTTTCCTTCCGGCGCATATTGGCGGATCGGCGTGAAGAAAGACGGAATCGGCCACTCGAAAACGGTCACCAGCCGTTTGATCCACTGTGCGCCGGTCGCAATTTTCTCGCTGAAATCGAATGCCGCTCCGAAGGCGTCAAACGCCACAACGCACTGAGACCATTCGACGGCCGGCGTCAGCGCGAGCCAAATGCGGGTGATGATGCCGTTGGTGCCCCAGGCATGGAGAATTTCGTTGACGGCTTCGCCCTCGTGAAGAATGACGCGCGGTTCCGGCTCCATCGTGACAACTTCGATGGCGCGCACCGTTTGAAAATCGCGCAGCATTCCGTGCGCGACCGTGCCAATTCCTCCGGAACCGCCGCCGAGAAATCCACCGACAGACGCCTTGATGATCGTCGAGGGATAGCACCGCAGTTCCCATCCCGATTTGCGCCCTTCATTCTCGAGGTCTCCCAGGCGCACTCCCGGCTGGCAAACGGCTACGCCTTCCGGTTGAATTTCCTCGATGCGATCCATGCGGCTGAGGTCCAGGACCACGCCGCCTTCGAGCGGAACCGCCTGGCCATAATTGCCCGTGCCCGCGCCGCGCGCGGTCACGGGAAGTTTGTTCGCGTAGCAGTAGCGCAAAAGTTTCTGAATTTCGGCCGCGGCGAGCGGCTGCACCACGACTTCGCCCAGCTTTCCATCGAGCTGTTTGCGAAGCACCGGCGAATACCAGTAGAAATCGCGCGAGAGCTGCTCGACGATCTGCGGATTCAAAATCACGCGCGAGGGATCGCCGGTCAGCAAACGAAGTTCGGCGATATGTTTCGGGTCCATAGAAATCGGCTCGCGTCAAAAATCAGGATTTGCCGGACTTGCCCTTGCTCGTGCTCCACGCGCGAAAAGCCTTCTGCATATTCGGATGCGTGAAAAGCGTGTTGCACAACTCGCGCAACACCGGACCGTCCACGATGCAAGGCATGTCCGAACGGCGCGCTACATCCTTCGCGGAAATATGAATTTGCAGAACGTAGCGGTTCGCATCCTCGATCGTCGCTCCAAACACGACGCGGTCGAGCCTGGCCCACAGCGCATTGGCCATGCACATCGGGCATGGCTCGCATGTGGAGTACATCGTAAACCCGGCCAGGGAGGGGCGTTTCAGTTTTTTGCAGGCCAGCCGGACGGTGCGCGTTTCGGCGTGTGCGCTCGGATCGCTCTCGCGCATAACCGCGTTGGTGGCGCGCATCAGGCGCTCGCCCGTGCGCGTATCGACGATGAGCGCGCCGAACGGCACCGGGCGCGCGGTTTTCAGGGAACGCGCGGTGAACTCGAAAACCTCGCGCATGCGCCCTTCGTCCATCGCAGCGACGCGCGACCTTGCAGAAGCGGACAAAGCCATGCCGCAATTTATCACAATGCGGGCCCGGCCCGCCGCGGGGCGTCTATTCAATTTTTGCATGAGAACGATTAGACCGCGTTCCGCGAAAGGCCGCGTGCTATTCTCAACCGCAGATTCTGAAATGGATTCGTCGATATGCCCAAGCGCATTTCGCGCATCTTGTGCGCACTGATCTTCGTTAGTCTGTCCATGCTGGGATGCCGCCGCCCTGCTGTCGATAACGGACTCACAAAAATTGTGTTCCAGGCGGACTGGTATCCCCAGCCCGAACATGGCGGTTTCTACACCGCTCTGGCGAAGGGATACTACAAGGACGAAGGCCTGGACGTAACGATCCTTCCGGGCGGCCCGTACATCACGGTTGAGAAGCAGGTCTCCGCCGGGACCGCGCAATTTGGCATGGGAGCTTCGGACAAAGTTCTCGAGGCGAATTCCGGCGGGCAAAGCCTCGTCGCGGTGGCCGCCACGATGCAGCACGATCCGCAAGGCATCATGGTGAGGAAGGACTCGCCCATCCACTCGTTCGCCGATCTCAATGGCCATTCCGTCGCCATCAAAGTTGGCGAATCCACGTGGTTTGAGTTCCTCGTCAAACGCTTTCAGTTGAATAACGTTCGCGTCGTCCCGGCGATGATGAATGTGGCCAACTTTGTCGCGGACCCGCAGTACATCCAGCAAGCGTTTGCGACTTCGGAACCGTTCTTCGCGCACCAGGCCGGCATCGAGACGCGCGTTCTTCTGGTCAGCGATGCCGGATACAGCCCCTATCGCACGATGTATACGACGAGGGAATACCTCCAGAAACATCCCGAAATTGTCGCCAAGTTTGTCCGCGCATCATTGAAGGGATGGAAGGAGTACCTGAATGATCCAGCCGCCGCCCACGCCATGATCGCCAAGCTCAATCCGGCTCTCAATCCGGAGTGGATGCAATTTACCTGGCAACAATTGCGGGATGGCCATTTCGTCGCAGGAGATGATCCGAGCGGAGCGCAACTCGGCCAAATGGATCCAAAACGCTGGGCCACGATGTACGAACAGCTCGTCGATTTGGAAGTCATCGGCAAGCCGTTCGATCCCACGACGGCTTACACCTTGCAATTTCTGCACACACAGTAGGGGCGACAAGAAACTCCACCCCTCGTCAGCGAATGTGCCTAAAAATTGTGTCCAAAGATTAACTGAGTTAGCGGGAGTTTATTTATTTGTCACTGCTTTGTAACAGAGAAAACCTAGGGTGGAGGACAAAGGAGACATGAATGAACCCCGTCCGCACCCAGATTCACTTCCTGCCATCGCAACGCTCGGTAATTCGCGCTTTTCGCACAGGCGTTTCGCTGCACAGCCACACCGAATTCTCCCAGGAGGAACTTAGCGGCCTGCCGCGTCACCTGGAGCGGATGCCCGTCGTTTCTCACTTCTTGCGCCGAGAGATGGAACGATATCGCGCGAAGACCGGGCAGCCAGTCGATTTCTCCCGCGCGTACTGGCGCGGGCCCCTGGACGCGCGTTCAGCCCATGACCTCGAGAGGAGGCAGATCGAGCGGCTGGACCTTCCCGCGATCGTTTCGCTTACCGATCACGACAACATTGACGCGGGTCTTCAGCTCCGGTCCGAGCATATCGTCAGCGACTCGCCCATTTCCGTCGAGTGGACCGTTCCTTTCGAACAAACGTACTTCCACATTGGCGTTCACAACATGGCCGCGCAGCATGCGCCCTCCATCATGCGCCGGATGGCGGCGTACACGCGGCAACCAAGCATTCAAGCGCTGGGGGAGTTCCTTGAGGAACTCGACGCCGATCGGAGCGTTTTGATCGTCTTCAATCATCCCCTTTGGGATATGGCGGGTATTGGGCACGAACTCACGGTCGCGGCCGCAACTCGATTTCTGCGAATTTATGGGCCACGCCTTCACGCTCTGGAGATCAACGGGTTGCGCAGTTGGCCCGAGAACTTGGGAGTTGTTCATCTGGCCGACGAGTCAGGGCACCCTGTCCTCTCGGGCGGCGACCGGCACGGACTGGAACCGAACGCGACGATCAACCTGACGCGCGCGGCCAACTTCGCTCAGTTCGCGCAGGAGATTCGGGAAGAACGCACCAGCGATATTGCCATCCTGCCCCAGTACGGCGAACCATTGTGCCTCCGCCATCTCCTCACCGCATGGGACGCGGTGCACGAACATCCTCAGCTTGAACGGCAACGTTGGATTGCAAGAGTCTTCGTTCGTTGCGAGGACGGGACGGAACGGCCCCTTTCCCACTTCTGGACTCAGGGAGCGCCGCGGTGGATCGATCCGTGTTTGGGAGTGATTGGTGTTCTGGCCAGCGCGCCATTCCGCACCGTAGGCCGTCTGGCAAATCTCGCCGACGTGAGCGTGATGCCATGAAGAATTGGCCGCGGGTGGCGTTCTTCTCTGATTCCTACCATGGCGTTGACGGCGTGGCCACGACTTGCCGCAACATTGTGGCCGCGGCCCGCCGACGCGATTTGCCTTTTCTGGCGGTTCACGCGGCGGCGCGGAACTCACACTCTCAGGATGGATCGCTGGAAATCCTCGAATTGGACCGTGGGCCGGTTTCGTTCCCTCTGGACCTGCATTTACGATTTGATCTGTTGTTTCCCCGCCACTACAACCGCGCACTTCGAGCGGTCCGGGAATTCCGGGCGGACGTGGTCCACATCACCGGTCCGGGCGACGTGGGGATCACGGGCGCGCGTATTGCGTACGAATTGGGAATACCGCTGGTCGCTTCCTGGCACACCAACTTGCATGAGTTTGCCGCCAGGCGGCTCTGGAAATTCGCCTCGCTGCTCCCTGAAACGCAGCGGCGGGGATTGACCTACCTCACTCAGAAATACGTGCTTCAAGCGTGCCTTCGCTTTTACAAAATCGCCCATGTGATCCTGGCGCCGAACGCGGAGCACATGGAGCTGATCGGCGCGAACACGGGAAGGCCGGTTTTTCCGATGCAGCGCGGAGTCGACGCCCACTTGTTTTCTCCGGTCAAGCGGGATGTCTGCGATCGAATTTTCCGCCTGGGATACGTGGGAAGACTGCGCCCGGAAAAGAATGTCCGATTTCTGGCGGAAATCGAGGATTCTCTGCGGCGCGACGGCCTCGGAAACTACCGGTTCCTGATTGTCGGCGATGGCAGCGAACGGGCCTGGCTGGAACGCAGGCTCCGTCAAGCGGATTTCACGGGGGAACTCTTTGGGGAAGCCCTCGCGCGCGCCTACGCCAACATGGACCTTTTCGTGTTTCCGTCGGAGACCGATACGTTCGGCAACGTAGTTATGGAAGCAATGGCGTCGGGGACTCCTGCCGTGGTGACTTCCAAGGGCGGTCCGAAATACCAGGTGCAGAACGGCGTGAGCGGATTTGTCGCCACCGGCGAGCAGGACTTCATCGCCAGGATAAAACAGACCATGGCTTCGCCGCAGCTCCACCGGTCGCTCCGCTTGGCAAGCCGCCTTGCGGCGAGCCGGAAATCGTGGGAAATCGTGCTGGACGAATTGCACCAGGCGTATCAGGCGTGCATGTGGCAATCCTCAAGTCAGCCGGCTAACGCTGTGCTGACGCCGATCGTCTAGCTGCGGCTGCCTCGTCGTTCTTGAGCGAAGGCTCCCCTGCCGGGGTAAATCAAAATCAGCCGGCAGTCAAAACAAAGCCATCCGAGACCATTTCGTGGCGCAAATCGGTCCATACGATCTGCTGAAAAGCGCCGCAGCTTTCGAGTGTTGCGTATCAGGTCCAGATTAAAAAGGTTTCATACAATTTTTACAATTCATGTTTGTTTTCTATGGCGCAATAGCTTCATGGAGCGTCCCCGGATGGAAACGGTGATCGTGGAGGAACCGCAAGCCTCCCATGAGGAGCCCGCGGAAATGAAGGCCGGCGCTCCTTTGGCCCCGCCGAGAGTTGCCGATGCGCCGACGGTTGGCGCCGTTTTTGAAGGCCTCCTCCGTCATCCGGTCCGGCACTTGATCCATCGCTGGAACTGGAAATCCGCCGTGCTCAGTTCCTTGTTTCGAGCGGCCATCTTTTTCTTTACGAATTTAGCGGCGGGCTGGCATGCGGCCGTGGGCGCGCTGCTGGCGGAGTTGGCCCTGCGCGCAGCCACCTCGGGCTTCTATGGTGCAGTCACGGAAGCGTTTTCCGAAGCGCGGCCCGTGTGGGCCGCGATGACGGCCGCGATGGTGGTCCTGCCTCTGGCGAATCATTCTTTGGAGTTTTTGGTGCACTGGCTGCGGGGGACGCCGAAACTCGGCGTGAGCATAGCCGCTTCCGTTATATTTACTGCTTTATCTACTTCGTTTAACGTCTACGCCATGCGGCACGGCGTCCTGACGGTTGGCCGCAAAAGCAAATCGCTGCGGGAGGATTTGGGGCGCCTATTGCCGCTCCTCGGACAGTTTATTTTGGCCGGCCCGCGGGCGATTCTTCGCTCTCTCGGTCTTGGAGACAGTTCCAAATAATGGACCATTCTCGTTAAACGATCCGGGAGGTAGGGTTGGCGATCAAAACACTGCACATCACGAATCACTACCATCCTTCTTCCGGTGGCATTCGTATCTTCTACCAAGCCCTGCTCGAAGCGGCGGACCGGCATCAACGGGAAGTCCGGCTCGTCGTTCCCGGCGCGAAGGACTCCATGGAAAAAGTCGGCGCCTTCGGGCGAATCTATACGATCGCCGCGCCGAGATGTCCCGTTTTTGATCCTCGCTACCGTCTCCTGCTCCCGCACCTTTACGCCTTGCCGTACCCATCGGCGTTGCGAAAGATACTTCAGCAGGAACAGCCCGACTTGGTGGAAGTCTGCGACAAGTTTGCGCTCAGTTGCGTGCCAAGCGTCTTGCGGAGGAATTGGATCAAGGGCGTGTCCCCCTCAGTGCTCGTGGGAATGAGTTGCGAGCGCCTGGACGACAACGTTTCGGCCTACATCAGCACTGGACCATTTGCGCGAAATCTTGCGAAGTGGTATCTGAAGAAAATGTACGTGACGCGGTTCGATTGCCACATTTCCAACTCCGACTACACGGCGAACGAACTGGTTCAAGCGCTGGCGAATCACCAGGAGATCCAAGTGCATGTCCGCCCGATGGGGGTCCATTGCGGCGGCTTCAGCCCGGCTCGCCGCAAGCCGTCCGCGCGCGAAGCGCTTCTTTCCAGAATTTCGGTTGCGGCCGCAAGCGCGGCGAATCCGCGCCTCCTGCTCTATGTGGGGCGGTTGTCGCCGGAAAAAAATATCGATGTTCTCGTGGAGATGATGGAAATTCTGGCGGCCGACTCGTCCTCCGAACATCACCTTCTATTTGCGGGCGACGGCCCGCGCTTGGCCTGGCTCATGAATACGGCTGATCAGAAAACGCCAGGGCGGATTCACTTGCTCGGGCACATTGCGAATCGCGAGGATCTGGCGGACCTATACGCGAATTGCGATGCCCTGGTTCACCCAAATCCAAGAGAGCCTTTCGGCATCGCTCCGCTTGAGGCGATGGCATCGGGACTGCCGGTGGTAGCGCCATGTTCGGGAGGCGTTCTTTCCTACGCCAATGCCGAAAATGCATGGCTCGTCAAGCCGACTGGTGCGGATTTCGCTGCCGGAATCCGTGAGGTATTTGCGGACCACCCTGCCAGGGTGGCCAAGATCGAACGGGCGCTCCGAACCGCGGCCAATCTTGATTGGCCGCAAGTCGCCTCGCTCTTCTTCGAACTGTACGACGACCTCCACAGGCGCTTCCAAGGATTGTGCGGCGTGGCCGCCGAAGCTCACACGTCGTCGGAAGTCTATCCAACCGCGAACCTGTAGCCCGATAAGTCGTATCTGTTTGCCAAAATCCAGGCGTTGAACTCTAAGGGCACGAAATGCGGGAGCAAACAAGAGCTGGCATTTCAGGCCAATTCCCTCAACTTTCGTATAGAAGGGCTGTAGGTTGCCAGCCGATCGTTTCGTAGCTTTTACAATTTGTTGACAATTTTTAGATTGCTTTATGACACGCCGCAGTGAACTTCTGCGTAGGCTCACTCTCTCGAACATTGCGACACAGTTCGATATTTGGGAAAGTCCCTCCCCTATAAACAATCCGCCGAAGTCTCAACGACCGGCGACCCCTAAAAAAAAGGAGCCACCATGAATCGCGAAATCGCCCAGATAAAACGAATCACGTGCTCACAATTTTTCACCAGCGTAAAGAAATCCGTTGCCTTGAAGTTGTTCGCAGCGGCAGTCATATCGTGCTTTCTTTGCTCATCTGTCTTGATGGCGGATGATGATGATCGTCCATTCCTTCCGGGCCCAATTCGCGTCGTATCGACCGTACCGGCCAACGGGGATGGAAATCCGTACGGCGTCGCTTTCGTTCCTCCCTATTTTCCCAGCGGCGGGGCGATCAATCCCGGCGACGTCTTGGTGTCGAATTTCAACAATGCGCCCACCACGACGGGAGGCAATCTTCAGGGGACCGGTACTACGATCGTCGATGTGCCGCCCAACGCACCGGTGACGCTCTTTTTCCAATTCACTGGGAGCCGCACGGTCGGCCTTACGACCGCGCTAAACGTTCTGCAGAGGGGATTTGTCTTGGTTGGCAATTTCCCGTCAGCGGATGGCTCGTGTACGGATGCAGGGAGCGGATCCATATTCGTGATCGACAAGAACGGAGCCATCGTGTCGGAATACACGGATAGTTCCGTTCAGGGTCCATGGGATTCCGCGCTGTTTGACCAGGGCGGCAGGGCAAAATATTTCGTTGCCAATGCCTTAACTGGAGAGATTGTGCGCTACGATTTGGATGTCGATCCCTCCGGCGTCACCTTCAGGCACCCGACAGTAATCGCCTCCGGCTATCAGCATGCCTGCGACGCCGTCACGTTCGTGGACGCGCCCACGGGCCTCGTGTATGACGCCGAAAAAGATATTCTTTACGTGGCATCTACTTTGGATAACGCCGTGTATGCCGTATACGACGCAGGAGATCGAAGGCATGACGGAGGCGTCGGCAAGCTCATTTACCAGGACGCGAAGCATTTGCACGGTGCGCTGGGATTGGCGATGGCGCCAAACGGGCACCTGCTCGTAACCAACAACGATGTGATTAACGCGGATCC
Source organism: Verrucomicrobiia bacterium (assembly GCA_035604385.1). Classification (GTDB taxonomy): domain Bacteria; phylum Acidobacteriota; class Terriglobia; order Acidiferrales; family UBA7541; genus Palsa-360. The sequence goes on from DATNIO010000294.1 coordinate 22,219, forward strand.
AAATCAGCCGAGCGAACTCGTCGAGTTCACCGTGGAGGGCGAATTCGTCAAGGAGATTTCCCTCGATCCGACTCCCGGCGGGTCCTTCGGACTGGCCGTGGAACCGTTGGGAAAAAAGGCTAAGCTGGCCGCGGTGGATGACAGCGTGAATCTGTTCCTGATCTGGACGCTGAATTCGCACGAATAGGGAAACGGTTCGTCGTAACTTGGTGGTCAACACGCCCCTCCTGCGTCAGCCCGGCTCCGGAGTGACGCAGGCGGGGCGGCATATCTCACGGCGATCGGCCAGAGTAAACTGGCCACTAGCATTGTGCCTTCTCGCGTGAGTGATCTGGCAAGCCAAGGTGAAGAACCAGGTCTAACTTCCCGCGTCTAGCGCCCGTATACGAGCACCCGGAAATTTCCCGGCTTGGCAGTCGCCAGCGGATGGGGCTGCTTTTCCGTTGGAGCGGCCGGCGGATTGAAATCCGAAGTAGTCAAAAAAACGTTGTGGGTCTTTGGATCCACCTGCAAGGTTTTGGCTCCGTACTCCGTTTTTACCGCCTCCACCTCGCTGAGCTTGTCCGGCGAATCTTCGTGGTAAATGTGCATCACGCCTTCGCGCGTCGCAACGAACAGCATGCCCGTCTCAGGTTCAAACGCGTTCGCATCCACTCCCGCCGAAATCGGATACGACTGGAGAACTTTGCCGGTGTCGGCGTCCATCATGATCATGAACTGCGGACCGCGCCCCCCGGAAAACAGCCGCCGGTTTTTTTGGTCGATGGCCATCGAGGTTGGCGCCCCTTCCGGCGTCGTCGGCCAGCGCGATTTGATGGTGTTCGTGCGCGCGTCGATTGCGACGATATCGTTTTTCTCCGGATTGTTGTCGTAGACCATCCCCTTGCCGTCGACGGCCGGGAATTCAACCTTCCCGATCAGATCGATCTTCGCGATCACGGATTCTTTCGCCGCATCGATCACGGTCGTGTTGTGGCTGTCGCCGTTGAACGTAAAAATGTGCTTGGTCACCGGCTCGTAGATGATTGCATCCGTGTCCAGCTGCCCGGTTTTCACCCTGCCCGTCACCTTCAAGGTCTTCAAATCGAAAACCACAACTTCCTGCACGGTGGCAGTTTCCTTGGAATCGCCGTCCGTGATGAACCCTTTGCCGAGATCCCTGGCCACCGCAATCCCGTGGGAGCGCGAGAGGCCTTCGATCTTGCCCACCACCGAATAATCGTCGGCATTGAGAACCACGACCTCTGTGCCGTGGGATACGTAAACGCGGCGCGTTGCCGCATCCACCGTAATGTAATCGTAGTACTCGCCGCCGCCCGAGGCCGCCGGCAAGGAAACTTTCTTAAGCAAATGGTAGCCTGACGCCGCAGGTTTCGGCCGGGCATAAGAGCCCGACATAAAACAAGCGCCGAACAATACAAGGAAGAGACCCGCTGCAAACCGGCCAAAACTGGAAAACTTCATGGAAACGCTCCTTTTAGTTTAATGTGCCAGGCCATTCGAGATTACGAACGGGAATTCGCCGTACGCCTCCGCTTCGCGCGCCGAGATTGGAGCATGTCGGCAACCTGGTGGCTGTCCGTTGTCTCACCCAAATCGCAAGGATTGGCGAATTGAAATAAATCTCGCCACTCCCCGCGCTGGAGTTGCTTTTCGAGTTCCCCCGAACTCCTAAAATTGTAACACCAACCTTGCATCCGGTATCCCGCGAACCGAACCGGCGGCGCATGCCTGTTTCAGTTTCGGCACGAAATTGGAGGCGGCGCGGCTTGCCGGCGACGCCGCTTTAGAATGGTGGGGCTGGGGAGAGTCGAACTCCCGACCTACGGTTTAGGAAAACAAGGGACGGTTCTGATTGGCGTTGAAACTTTTGGACTCTACTATATTTTTCAACAGCTTACACCGTGGTTGAATTGATTCGTTTGTACCCGAGTTGAACCAATATGAACCGATGACTACTACGAATTTACTACAGTGATTCGAACCCTAGGACCGTTCGAAAAACACGAGGGAGCGGCCAAGCGGAAAATCAAAATCGCCTTCCAGGCTGCGCCACTCGCCACTGATCGACTTCATGGGAATCCGCAATATGCCTCTGCCCCCAAGATTACCTCTAATTTCCTCTGCGACAGTTTTCTGGTTTTGGGTCACTTTCTGATTTGTCTGCTATGGGCTTGATATTGGCCGGATCATAGAGAATATTGAAGAGTGATATCGAGCATTTGCGCTCCGTTCCCCAGCGGACTATGATTTCAACCGGGAAACGCCGATTCGCTTGCCACCATACGCTCTAATGCGTCTAAAGCCTCTGAGATTCCTCGGAGTGGTTGCAATCTTGGGCGGACTTTTCGGTTGCTTCAATACCTTATGTAGTGTGCCCGCGACGACCAGTATCGGTGCGGAATCCAAACCGCAGGTACGAAACACCTTTACGAGTTCGGATGGAACTTTCCGGTTTCGATATTCCGATTCCCTTATCGCCTGTCCATCGGCGTCTTGCGAGGCCTACTTCCATATGTGCAATCAGGAAGGCAGCGACACGATCGCATGCTTCGCGTACGACAAGAACCGCGTGAAGAACTATCCTGAATTCGAGGCAGCGACGTTTTCGGTAGCAGAAATTGCTGACGCGGCGAGCGAGCATGATTGTCTCAGCATCGGGCACGGTTTGGAGTACGGGAACCCTCGAAATCTCCCAACAACGACCATTCATGGAGCTACCTTCACGATCATGGATTTCAGCGAGGGTGGAATGGGCCATGGGCTAGAGGCCAATGCGTACAGACGGTTTTACGGAGGGAAATGCTACCAATTGACCGTGAGAATCGCGACCGTTTCTTCGGGGTCCTTTTCTGAGAAGTTCAAAGAAGAAAAGCTCATGGACGTGCGCGAACGTCTCGGTCAGGCACTCAACTCCTTCAGATTCATCAAATAAAAAGGGGCTCTGCACCACGACCTTGCCCCGTGCGGGTCACAGCAAGGGGATTGCACTGGCGGGTGGCAAACCCTTCGCGTCTTTTCCGCTTGCGCAGCAAACAGGCTCCTGATAATACCATGGCGACGCTCAGCGACTGTTTTGCCCTTGCGGGTGCCCGTTCCTTCGCGGTTTTCGAAGGGACGGGATTTTGGGCTTTCAGCTTCTAGCCTCGATCTTCCAGATCGCTTTAAGAAATGGGGCTGGGGAGAGTCGAACTCCCGACCTACGGTTTAGGAAAACAAGGGACGGTTCTGACTGGTTATGAAAATTTTGGACTCTACTATATTCCTCAACGGCTTACAACGTGGGTGAGTTGATTCGTTTGTACGCGAGTTGAACCGATTTGAACCGATAACTACTACGAATTTACTACAGTGATCTGTTCCCGGATTTGAGCTGAATTGCGGTTTGGGCCAGATCCCATTAGCCGATTAGGGAACCTATCTGGATGCGAGAGGAAACAAGAATTTGCAAGTGTGTAACTCCCGGACGGGGTTATACTCTGCCAACCCCAAGTTGGCTGGAGCCCATGGCGATTCTCCCTGGCAGACGTCTAGGGCCTTACGAAATCCTCTCCGCAATCGGTGCGGGTGGAATGGGAGAGGTGTACAAGGCCCGCGATACGCGCCTCGATCGCATTGTCGCCATTAAGGTTCTTCCCACGCATCTTGCAGACCGTCCCGAGTTGCGCGGGCGATTTGAGCGCGAAGCAAAGACTATCGCCAGCCTGAATCATCCGCACATCTGCACGCTCTACGACACCGGCCACCAGGACGACATTGATTTTCTGGTGATGGAATATATCGAGGGCGAGACACTCGCGCAGCGCCTCGTGAAAGGTGCGCTGCCGATCCAACAGGTTTTGCAATACTCCATCGAGATTTCCGACGCACTGGACAAGGCGCACCGCAAGGGCGTGACGCACCGCGACCTGAAGCCCGGCAACATCATGCTTACCAAGTCGGGGACGAAGCTGCTCGACTTTGGTCTGGCGAAGTTGAAACAGGAAGCCGCTCCGGTCACTCCGGTTTCGCAGCTTCCGACGATGCAGAACGCCATCACGAGCGAAGGAACGATCCTCGGGACATTGCAATACATGGCACCGGAGCAAGTCGAAGCCAAAGATGTGGATGCTCGTACAGACATCTTTGCCTTTGGCACTGTCGTGTACGAAATGGCCACTGGCCGGAAAGCGTTTGAGGGTAAGACCTCCGCCAGCGTGATGGCCAAAATCCTTGAAGTTGACCCGCCTTCGATGGCCTCACTTCAGCCGATGACACCGCCTGCTTTGGATCGTGTGGTGAAAAAATGTTTGTCGAAGGAACCAGATGATAGGTGGCATGCAGCAAAAGACCTGTGCGATGAATTGAAATGGATCGCAGAAGGCAGCTCTCAAGCGGGCCTACCACCTGCCATTCTCGACCGCAGGATGAGTCGCGAACTCGTTGCTTGGTCCGTTCTGGCCGCCGCGATCATCGCGGCACTGGCGCTGGGCGCCGTGCATATGCTGCAGACGCCAAAACCAGGGCTACCGTTGCAAGCCGTCGTGCCACCACCAAAGGACCATAACTTTTACGGTTCCTATTTTGCTCTTTCCCCGGACGGAAGAAAGATCGCGTTCGTGGCCAGCGATATTCTTACGGGGACGAGGACGCTGTGGGCTCGTTCTCTCGACTCCACAACTGCGCAACCTTTGGCGGGCACTGAAGGTGCGCTGGGCCTGTTCTGGTCGCCTGACAGTAAATTCATTGGATTTATTGCTACCACCGGCCAGGGGAGGGAGCTAAAGAAAATAGATGCAGGCGGCGGACCAGTGATCACACTCGCCGGAGACGTCGGGGGAGCCGTGAGGGGGACTTGGGGCGCGGACGGCATGATCGTTTTAAGTCGGGGAGCCCCCGAGGGTTTGTCCCAAGTATCTTCGAACGGCGGTCCGGTTTCTTTGCTGACGCGCCTGGACACGACACACGGAGAGGGCCAGCACCGTTGGGTCTTTTTCTTGCCCGATGGGCGTCATTTGCTTTTCGAAGTCGACATCGCGGACCCGGCCCACGGTGGAATGGCTTATGAAACGCGTGTTCTCGATCTAAAGACAATGAAGCAGAGCGTCTTACTCCGAGCGGACTCGAACGCAGAATACGCCAACGGGTATTTGCTCTACATCCAACAAGCCAACTTGGTAGCACAACCGTTTGACGTTTCCTCGCTCACTCTGTCGGGAGACCCTGTTCCCGTGGCCCAGCAAGTACTGGTGACCTCAATTGCGATGGGCGCGTTTAGCGCCAGCCCAAGTGGTTTGCTGGCCTTCGAGGGAGGAAGCGGCGCAAACAGCCAGCTTGTTTGGTACACCCGCGACGGGAAAGAATTGGGGCAAGTGGGAAGCCCCGGGCTGTACACGATGCCTTCACTTTCGCCCGATGGAACAAAAGCGACCGTGTCTCTCGCACAGGGGAACAAACGGGACATCTGGGTATTCGAACTGGCCCGGAGTATAGCGACGCGTGTAACAGTTGACGGGATGGGGGGAAACTACCCCGTTTGGAGCGGAGACGGAACCAGGGTGATTTATTCGGGTATAGAACGGGGAGCAGGCATCTATTCGAAGCCACCGAGCGGCTTGGGAAGTTCGGAATTGGTGGAACAAGTCGCGCTCGGAGGCCCTACGTCCATGGGCACAAGGGCAGTGCCCAACAGCATTTCCCCTGACGGAAAGTTCCTTGTCTACATGAACTTTGTTAATGGTGTTTCGCCGCGTCTATGGGTTCACCCATTTACTCCCGAGAAGGCCGGCGCAAAAGACTATCCGATGTTGGGAACGAATTTTGCCGAAGCTCATGCGCAATTCTCACCCGATGGCCATTGGCTGGCGTACATGTCCATTGAGACAGGTAGACAAGAAATCTACGTCGTTCCTTTTCCCAGCCTCTCCAGCAAATTGCAGATTTCAACCACCGGCGGCGTCCAACCACGCTGGAGGCGCGACGGGAAGGAAATCTATTACATCGCCCCTGACGGAAAGATGATGGCGGTGGCCGTCGGAGTCTCCGGCAATTCTCTCAAACCGGATACCCCAAAAACGCTCTTCCAAACGAGAATCGTCACAGTGGTGAGCGGCTATCACCAATATGACGTGACCACCGATGGCCAGAAGTTCCTGATCAACAGCAATGTAGACCGTGATCCCGAACCCATCACGCTCTACGCTAACTGGACCGAGGGATTGAAGAAATGACCATCGCCGCCGGCACACGTCTTGGTTCCTACGAAGTCGTCGCGCAGATTGGCGCGGGTGGAATGGGCGAAGTGTATCAAGCGCACGACACCAAACTCGGGCGCGATGTTGCCATCAAGGTCCTGCCGGAAGCCTTTGCGCACGATGCTGAGCGACTCTCACGATTCCAGCGCGAAGCGAAGATGCTGGCGGCGCTGAACCATCCAAACATCGCAACAATTCATGGACTCGAACAATCTGCCAGCACGAGTTATCTGGTAATGGAGTTGGTGTCCGGCGAGACGCTGGCGGAGCGCGTCAAGCGAGACGGGGCGGTTCCAATCGAAGAAGCGTTGGCCATCTCAAAGCAGATCGCCGAAGCGCTCGAAGCGGCGCACGAAAAAGGAATCATTCATCGCGATTTGAAACCGGCCAACGTGAAGGTGACGCCGGAAGGAAAAGTCAAAGTGTTGGATTTTGGATTGGCGAAAGCATTCTCAGGTGACACATCAACAGAAGACATGGGCAATTCACCAACGCTGAGCATGGCCGCGACGATGCAAGGAGTAATCCTCGGCACTGCGGCTTACATGAGTCCCGAGCAAGCCAAGGGCAGGGCTGTAGATAAACGTACCGACATCTGGGCGTTCGGCGCTGTGCTGTACGAATTGTTGACCGGGAAGCCCGCGTTCCACGGCGAAGATGTAACTGACATATTGGCTGCCGTAGTCAGAGCCGAGCCTGATTGGAATTTCCTGCCGCCTTCAACTCCCACGAAAATTCGTGATCTGCTGCGCCGCTGCTTGCAAAAGGACATGACTCAGCGGTTTCGAGACGCGGGTGATGCACGGATCGAGATTGCGGATGCGATTGCGGCACCGAAAGATTCCGGCATAACGCAGACTGCTCCAACTTCGATGAGCAAGTTGCTGTTGGCGGTGGCCGCAGCGGTGACAATCATCGCGGTCGTTGCGCTGTGGGTGGCTTGGCGGTCGACGCGGCCTGTTGAGCGACCGCTGGTGCGGCTGGACGTTGATCTTGGCCCCGGTGTGTCGCTCGGCTCTCTAAGTGGACCCGACGCGATCCTTTCGCCCGACGGTACGCGGCTGGTTTACGTGTCGCAAGGGCGTCTCTTTACCCGGCGCCTAGATCAGCCCAACACCACAGAGCTTGCAGGAACGCAAGGGGCATTTGCTCCTTTTTTCTCGCCGGACGGACAGTGGGTCGCATTTTTCGCCCAAGGAAATTTGAAAAAGATTTCTGTGGAAGGAGGAGCTGCAGTCACGTTGTGCGACGCGGCCAATGGGCGGGGTGGCAGTTGGGGCGAGGATGGAACAATCGTGTTCACACCGGATGGCCGTGTGGCCTTATCCAAAGTTTCCACGGCGGGAGGAGCGCCTCAGCCGCTGAGCACTCTCGACAAGCAAGCGGGCGAAATCACGCAACGGTGGCCACAGGTGCTGCCGGGGGCTAAGGCTGTGCTCTACACGTCCAGCACGCACGGCTACCACTATGAGGACGCAGACATCATTGTTTACTCCATGGCTTCTGGACAGCGAAAGACGGTCTTGCGCGGGGGCTTCTATGCCCGTTACTTGCCCAGCGGACAACTGGTCTATATGCGCGAGGGTACCTTATTCGCTGTAGCTTTCGACCTGGATCGACTGGAAGTGCGCGGAACGCCCGTTCCAGTGCTGGACCAAGTCGGCTATAACGCTGGAACCGGTTCGGCGCAGGTCAATTTCTCCCAAACGGGAACACTAATTTACCGCAGCGGGGGAGGCGGGCTGGTTACCGTGCAATGGCTCGATTTTGCAGGCAAAACGCAATCGCTGCTGGCAAAGGCGGACTGGTATCAGCATCCTAGCCTTTCCCCAGACGGGAGCAGACTGGCGATAAATACTACAGACATCTGGGTCTACGAATGGCAACGGGACACAATGACTCGCTTGACCTTCGGTCCAGCGGTCTCCACCAACCCACTCTGGAGCCCCGACAGCCGGTACATCTTGTACCGAGGGCCAGGAGGCATGTTTTGGACTCGCGCCGACGGATCAGGCAAGCCCCAGCCGTTGACCCAGAGCAAGAATCCTCAGTATCCGTGGTCCTTCGCACCCGACGGCAAGCGGCTGGCGTTTTTCGAATTTTCGCCTGAGACTAGATTTGACATTTGGACAGTACCTCTGGAGAGCGACGGCGCCGGACTTCGGGCTGGGAAGCCGGAACCGTTCCTGCAAACACCATTCGACGAGACGCACCCCACGTTCTCCCCCGACGGGCGGTGGTTGGCATACGATTCGAACGAGTCGGGAGCCTATCAAGTGTACATTCGGGCTTTTCCAGACAAAGGCGGGAGGTGGCAGATTTCGAATAGCGGTGGCATGTACCCACTGTGGTCGCACAATGGACACGAACTGTTCTTCCGCACCGAGGATAACCAAATCATGGTGGCCAGTTACACCGTGAAGGGCGACTCGTTTGTGGTGGATAAGCCGCGCGTGTGGTCCGAGAAGAGAATCGCGAACATCGGTCTCCAAGCCAATTATGATCTCGCACCAGACGGCAAGCGCATCGCTGCCATCATGCCAGCGGAGACGGTGGAAGCGCAAAATGTACAGAGCCACGTGACCTTTCTAGAGAACTTCTTCGACGAGATGCGGAGGCGCACGGCGACGCAAGCGAAATGATCGGCAAAACCATCTCGCACTATCGCATCGTCTCGCAGCTCGGTGGCGGCGGGATGGGTGTCGTGTACGAGGCCGAAGACCTCAAGCTGCACCGGCATGTCGCGCTGAAATTTCTCCCTGCTGAGATGGAGAACGATCCTGCTGCCCGCGAACGCTTCCAGCGGGAAGCCTTTGCTGCGTCCGCGCTCAATCATCCGAACATCTGCACGATTCATGAGATTGACGAAGCGAACGGCCAGCACTTCATTGTCATGGAGCTGCTGCAAGGGCAGACGCTCAAGCATCTGATTCGAGGCAAGCCGCTTGATGTCGAAGAGGTCCTGGACTTGGGAGTGCAGGTAGCAGATGCCCTCGATGTGGCCCATGCGCAAGGAATCGTGCATCGTGACATTAAGCCTGCCAACATTTTTGTCACCAAGCGTGGGCACGCGAAGATTCTAGATTTTGGTTTGGCGAAGCTAACGTCTCAACCGAAGTCCGTTCCGCCAGGAATTGGACAAACAATGTCTACAGGAACGACAGAGGTTCCTGAGGAGCAACTGACCAGTCCGGGCACTGCAATGGGAACGGTCGCCTACATGTCTCCCGAGCAGGCACGTGGGAAGGAACTGGACGCACGAACGGACCTGTTTTCGTTTGGCGCGGTGCTGTATGAAATGGCCACGGGCACACTGCCCTTCCGTGGAGATACGTCGGCGGTCATTTTCGACTCGATTCTGAATCGTGCTCCGACCGCTCCGGTGCGCTTGAATCCTGAAGTTCCTCCCAAACTGGAGGAGATTATACACAAGGCGCTGGAGAAGGACCGAGAGCTGCGCTATCAACACGCCGCAGAGCTTCGAGCAGACTTGAAGCGACTCAAGCGCGAGATCGATTCGGGCAAGAGCGCGATCGCTGTTGCCTCTGTGAAGGAGGCGGTATCCACGGCATCATCGGAGCCATTGCCAACAGTGCTCTTACTTCAGCCCGGCTTGAGCGCCACATCGGTCGCCACTACGCAGGATGCGACCTCGCGTGCTTCCGCCGTGAGTCTTCCTCTTTGGTGGCGCAGTAGAGCCGCTATTGTAATTGCAGCGGTCGTGCTGATCGTTTTGCTGGTGGTTGCAGGCTGGTTCTATCGATCGCGCCCAAGCGGAGGCGAGACGATCAACTCGCTGGCTGTCTTGCCGTTCGTTAATGGCAGCGGTGATCCGAACGCGGAATATTTGAGTGACGGAATTACCGAGAGCCTCATTAACAGCCTGTCGCAGTTGCCGAAGCTAGAAGTGAAATCACGCGATTCTGCATTTCACTACAAAGGGAAGGACCCTGACGCGGAAACAGTTGGGCGCGAGCTGGGGGTACGAGCCGTCTTCAAGGGTCGAGTCACACAAGTGGGCGACAACCTGACCGTCAGCGCGGAATTGATCGACGCCCGAAACAATGACCACATCTGGGGCGAGCAATACAGCCGGAAGGCGTCGGACATTTTCGCTTTGCAAGGAGAAATCGCCAAGCAGATCACAACTGCACTTCGGACACGCCTGACCGGCGAAGACGAGAAGCGCATGGCCAAAAATTACACGGCGAACCCCGAAGCCTATCAGTACTATCTCAAGGGGCGTTATTGGTGGAACAAGAGAAATGAAGATGGTTTCAATAAGGGCCGCGAATACTTTCAGCAGGCGATCGAAAAAGATCCAACCTACGCCCTGGCTTATTCCGGATTGGCCGATAGCTACAGTCTACTTGCAGAGTACGCTTATGTTGCTCCGAAGGAGTCTTATCCGCGAGCCAGGGAGGCCGCACAGAAGGCACTGGAAATAGATGACACGCTCGCCGAAGCCCATGCCTCGCTTGCGTGGGTCAAAACAATCTATGACTGGGACCGGTCAGGCGGCGAGAAAGAATTTCAACGAGCCATCGAGCTCAATCCAGCCTATGCCACCGCCCATTTCTGGCATTCCTTAGCTCTAGTAAGCATGGGCCGTTCTGAGGAAGCCATCGCGGAGCAGAAACGAGCCCTGCAACTTGACCCACTGTCGCTTATCATCAATCGGGTTCTGGGATTTGAATTCTACGCTGCGCGGCACTATGACCAAGCGATCGAGCAAGAGAAGCTGACGCTTGAAATGGACCCGAACTTCGCTTTCGTACACTTGAATTTGGGCCAGGCCTATCTCCAAAAATCGATGTACAAGGAAGGCATAGCGGAGTTTGAAAAAGAGCTGGTGGTATCTCCTCGCCACCCCTATGCATTATCGGGACTCGGACACGCCTATGCGGTGGCGGGTAGACGCGCCGAGGCGCAGAAGATGCTTGACCAGTTGAACGCGATCTCGGAGCAAAAGTATGTTCCAGCGATTTCCAAAGTTGGAGTCTATGTGGGCCTCGGAGACAAGGAAAAGGCATTCGAGTGGCTGGGAAAGGCTTACGAGGATCGCTCTATTGGAAGTTCATTTCCCACGATTAAAGCGGATCCAATCTACGATCCGCTACGCTCCGATCCGCGCTTCGCCGACCTGCTCCGCCGCATGAACCTTCAGTAAGTGAGTCGCCAATCTCCCATTGGCCGAGGAATCGTCTCCCCGTTTGAGATGTGATACTGTTGCGGCCTCAATGGACCTGAGCTTACAAAATCAGAAGATAGGCGATGTCGTTGTCATTCGGTGCCAAGGCCGCATCGTCGTGGGCGCCGAAATCAGCTCGCTTCAACTCGAATTAGAAAAACTGACGCACCTGACCAAGAAAGTTGTTCTGCAGTTGGGAGAAGTCAGTTTCATCGACAGTGTCGGACTGGGAGCCTTGGTTCGTCAGTTCGGCGTGCTGCGGGCCAAGGGCGGTGATCTCAAGCTCTGCCAGGTGTCTCCATTTCTTTTGAAAGTTCTTCAAGTCACCAACTTGCTTCGCATATTGCCGATCTATGCGTCGGAAGCAGAAGCGATACAGGCGTTCTCTAAGGGGCCGCAATTTCATGAAGAGACATTCGGAGATTCGAGAACGAGAATCGTCTGCATCGATACCTCCCATGATTTGCTGGCGTATCTGAGCGCCTTGCTCAAGCGTTCCGGCTACGAAGTCATCACCACGCGAAACCCATCCGACGCTCAGATGTTTGTGAGGGTAACAAAGCCCCATGTCCTGATTTGTGGACCGGGGATGCAGACAAACGAGTCAGCGATGAAGGGATTTACTGAGACTAACCCAAAGGTGCAACTTCTGCTTCTCCCCTCAGATTTTTCTACGGCGGAAGCAGGCCAAGCGGGAATTGACTTGGTAGATCGTATCCGACTACTTCTGTCGGATCAGCGATAGCCATCGGGAATCTAGCTTCTAGTAATACCCTGACACAATCATTAAATGAAGATGAAAGATAGAGGATTAGAATTAAGAGAGTCAGTCCCCAATATTTTCATTTTCCTCGGCCATACCCCAATTCCGGAAACTACCGGTCCCTGCGACAAAATCTCCGTCTGCCCCTTGTTGATCCCCTGATTCCCCTAAATTCGTCGCCAAATCCCCTGCAAACGGCGTGCAACCAGTGTTTGAGGGTGCGTATCGACCCCTACCAACGGTAAAATCCCGAAAAATGGGTGTGAATCATGTTTTAGTGTGCTGCCCCAGAATCACGCATTTTCGGTGCCAGTAGAATCGATTCACATGATCACGTCCGACGGCGAACGGATAACGACTACGAATTTA
>DATNIO010000295.1:0-12126 GCA_035604385.1 Verrucomicrobiia bacterium
GCTGGTTTTCGGGCGGCTGAAGGACATCGTGGGGAGGGCGGAGGAGCAGGCGGAGCTCTCCGAGGGGGCGCGCGTCGAGGATTTGTTCGAGCGCTACGGCCGGAGTTTTCCGGAGCTTGCCAAGTTTCGCGCTTCGATCGCCGCGTCCGTGAATCAGGAATTCGCCGAGTGGCGCGCGCCGCTGGCTTCGGGCGACGAAGTCGCGTTTCTTCCGCCTGTCAGCGGCGGAGCGATTCCCGCGGGGGCCGCGGTCGAGGAAAACCTGTGCGCCCTGGTCCGAAGGACGATCGAGACATCGGATATTGTGGCGCAACTCAAGGCCCCGCCCGATGGCGCCGTGGTCGTATTTGAAGGCATCGTGCGCAATCATTCCGCCGGGCGCTCGACGCTTTACCTGGAGTATGAGGCGTACGAGGCGATGGCCATCGCCAAAATGCGTGAAATCGGCGCGGAAATGCGCGAGAAATTCTCGATCCGGCGCTACGCCATGATTCACCGGCTGGGCCGGCTGGAAATTGGCGAAACGTCGGTGTTAATCGTCGTCTGCTCGGCGCATCGCGCCGCCGCATTTGATGCCTGCCGCTTTGGCATCGACACGCTCAAGCGCAACGTGCCCATCTGGAAGAAGGAGTTCTTCCGCGACGGCGCCGTCTGGGCCGAAGGAGAAATCCCTTCCGCCTGAGCAATCCTTTTCGCGGACGCAGGAATCTTACCTCCGTGCCGATGCCTTCATTTCCCAGCGCGTTCTATTACAAATTTACAGCAAGAATGGCCGGTCGCGGCGGGTCTTGCCTCCGCAAAGCAATTGCGCTTGGTTCCTGCTGCGCTCTTTTGGCGGCGATTGCAGCGGCGACGCTTAAGCCTGTCGCGGCGCGCGAGGGAAATGACCAGGACCAGCGCGGACGCATCCGCACCGAAGTCACCCTCGTCAGCCTGCTGGCCAGCGTGCTTGACAAGGACGGCCGTCCCGCGCTCGGTCTTACGGCGGACCAGTTTGAGGTTTACGAGGAGGGCGTCAAACAAAAGATTGAAATCCTCGAGCCGGAAACCCAGCAGCCACTGGACCTGGCGCTGATGATCGATTCGAGCCTGAGCGAAATCAAGGAGCTCGAGTTTGAGGAAGATGCGGCTTCCCGATTCATCCAGAAAGTGGTGCGCCCCGCCGATCGACTGGCCGTATATGAATTTGCCGACATCGTGACCCAGCTTGCGCCGTTTTCCTCGAATGTGCCGTTTCTGCAAGCGGCGTTGCACCGCATCACCCCGGGCGACGGCACGGCCCTCTATGACGCCATCTTTCTGGGCTCGCAGGGGCTGTCGAAAAACCCAGCGGGCCGGCGGCGCGTGATTGTGCTCCTCACCGACGCCGGAGAGACGACCAGCCGCGCCGACTTCGAGACGGCCAGGCGAGCCGCTCTGCGCGCCGATGCGCTCTTGTACACCATCGTCGTGCGGGCGGTGAAGAACGAGGGCGGACGAAACACCGCCGGCGAGCACGCTCTCGATACGATCGCCGATTCGACCGGTGGCGCCATCTACTTCCCGGACACCATCGCTCAACTCGGCGAGATGTTCGACCGCATCGACCGCGAACTCCGCACGCAGTACCACATCGCCTACTATCCCGATCCGCGGCCGCCTGCAGGCACGTTTCGCTCCCTCGAAGTCCGCGTGAAGTGCGAATGCAAGGTGCGGAGCCGGAAGGCGTATTATTCTGGGGGGCGGCTGGATTGAGAAATGCGTGACTGGTGACTTGTGACTGGTGATTCGTGACTTGTGATTCGTGCTAACCCCTGCCAATGAAGTCTATTTAACCTGCGTGAATTCTGGCATGATTTGGTTTGAGGGCCAAACAAGCGCATGAATTCATTTCTGGATGTGGCTATTGAGACGGCGCGGGAGGCGGGGGCCATTTTGCTCGCGGAATTCGACCGGCCGGTCAAGATCAGCTACAAGGGGGAAGTGGACATTGTGACGCAAGCCGACCGACGGTCCGAACAGGCTATCGTGTGCCGGCTGCGGGCTCATTTTCCGAAACACGCGATTGTGGCCGAAGAAGGTGGCGGGACGGAAAGCGAATCACCCTTCCGCTGGCACGTGGATCCACTGGATGGCACGACTAATTTTGCTCACGGGTACCCCTGTTTCGCTGTTTCCCTCGGTCTTGAGGAAGCGGGAGAGCTGATTGTGGGCGTGATTCTCCAGCCGGTAAGCGGGGAACTTTTCACGGCCGTCAAGGGAGAAGGGGCTTACCTGAACCAGAAGAAAATTGAGGTGTCCCATATTGAAAAGCTGTCCACGAGTTTGCTGTGCACCGGCTTTCCCAGCGTCAAGCGCGCTCAGAATCCGAATATTCATTATTACTGGGACTTTACATTGCGTTCCCACGGCGTGCGGCGCGACGGCTCGGCTGCGATGGACCTTGCGGCGGTGGCTTGCGGCCGCTTCGAAGGCTTCTGGGAGTTCGGGCTGCATACCTGGGACACTGCGGCGGGCGTTTTGCTGGTGCGCGAGGCCGGGGGCGCCGTAACTCAGTTCGATGGGCAGCCCTACAGACTGGGAGACCGGGAAATTCTTGCTTCGAACGGCCGCGTGCACTCGGAAATGAAAGAGGTCGCGGCCAGCATTGCCGAACGAGCCGCGGCTCAGGCCCGAGTTCCGTAACTGCGCAATAACTGTCCTGAGGTTCCGGCTGGTTCGAGATTGACATTTCCCCTTTGCACACGAGCCCGTAAAACGTTGCATTGACTCCATTTCTAGCCGGTGTTAGGCTCGGAAACGTTGGCTCGTATTTACTGAGGGATGATGGGAAGCAGCCTCACATTTCCGGTTCCGGGGAACGCGGGAGCAGACGACAAACTTTCCCGATGGCTGGGCCGATGGCGCCGAGGCGGCATTGAGCAGTATTCGTCAGGTGCCGCGCAGGAATCCCCCGCTGCATGGCGTTCCGGTGATCGCTTCAGCGTGAATGATGAGCGAATCTGGCTGGATGCTCTCCCGAGTGCGTTTCATGGCTTGCGCGTAGTCCAAATTTCCGACATTCACCACGGTCTCTTTCTCCCCAAAGAATGGCTTTCCGAGGCGGTGCGGCAGGCAAACCGGCTGAATCCGGACATCATTGCGCTCACGGGGGATTTCGTCACATATTCCCGGCGGAATATCGGCCCGGCGGCGGAGTTGTTGGGGCGCCTTCGGGCGCGTTATGGGGTGTACGCGGTGCTCGGCAACCACGATTTCCGCGTGGATGCCGATGCCATCACTCTGGCGTTGCGCCGGCAGCGTATTGATGTCCTGCGCAATCGGCGCGTTACGTTGTGGTTTGGCGGGGAGTCCGTGTACCTGGCTGGAGTGGACGACTACGGGTACGGGGCGGATTTGCGGCGGGCGATGCGCGGAGTCCCGCGCGAGGCGGCAACAATCCTTCTTGCGCACAATCCCCGGGTAATCCACCTTGCCTCCCGGCACAACGTGAGCCTGGTTCTTTCCGGGCATACCCACGGCGGACAAGTCAACCTGCCCCTTCTCGGTACCGTATACGGGCGCTCGCCGGAGCGGTTGCGCTACAAGATCGGCTGGGACCGGATGGGAGCCACGCAAATTTACGTTAGCCGCGGAATCGGTACGATCGTCCTTCCCTGGAGACTCCGCTGCCCGGCGGAAATCAGCCACTTGGAACTGCTGCAGGGGGCCTCTGGCGTTTCCCGTTCGGCAGCCGCGGATTGATCCCCTACGTGCATGCGCGCCGTTGACCTGATTCGCCGCAAGCGGGACTCGGGCGAACTCGCTCCCGAAGAAATCCAACAACTCATTGCCTCGTATACCCACGGCGACATTCCCGATTATCAAATGTCCGCATGGCTGATGGCGGTCGTGCTGCGCGGGATGAGCCGGCCTGAAATTTCCGCGCTGACCGAGGCCATGCTGCACTCGGGCCGCGTCCTGGACTTTTCCGACCTGGCCGGGCGCAAGGTGGACAAGCACTCCACGGGAGGCGTGGGGGACAAGACTTCGCTGGTGATTGCTCCCATCGTGGCGGCCGGCGGGCTGAAAGTGCCCATGATCAGCGGCCGCGGCCTGGGGCACAGCGGTGGCACGCTGGACAAGCTGGAATCCATCCCCGGCTTCAACGTCAATCTGACGCTCGCCGAATTCCGCCACGTCCTCGAGACCTGCGGGTGCGCCCTGATCGGGCAGACGGCCGAAATCGCGCCCGCCGACAAGAAAATCTATGCGTTGCGCGACGTGACAGGGACAGTGGAAAGCCCCGCGCTGATTTGCGCTTCCATCATGAGCAAGAAACTGGCCGAGGGGATCGACGCGCTGGTGCTCGATGTGAAGACCGGATCGGGCGCTTTTATGAAAGAGATGGACGACGCTGTGAATTTGGCGGAATTGCTCGTCGAAACCGGGAAGCGCATGGGCAAGAAAGTGGTTGCGCTCCTGACCGACATGAATCAGCCGCTCGGGCGCAAGGCCGGGAACGCCATGGAAGTCGCCGAGTCGATCGAAGTGCTGGCCGGCGGAGGGCCCGCGGACCTGCGCGAGCTTTGCCTGGAACTTGGGGCGTGGATGTTTTTCCTCGGCGAGCGCGTCAAGACGCCGGGGGAAGGGAAGAAGCTTTCCTCGGACTTGATTGCGTCCGGCCAGGCGCGCGAAAAATTTCGTGAAATTGTGGGGTTGCAGGGAGGCGATGTGGGAGTCGTGGACGATCCGCATCGCCTGGCACATGCGCGGCAGACTCTCGATGTCACCAGCTCCGCTGGTGGATACATTGCCTCCATCCAGTGCGAACAGCTGGGCGTGGCCGGCGTGATCCTGGGCGGCGGCCGGGAAAAGAAGGAAGACAAGATCGACCCGGCCGTTGGCCTCGAGTTTCACAAGCGCATCGGCGACGCTGTCGAGCGGGGCGAGCCGCTGTGCACGCTGCATTACAACTCCGATGCCAGGCTTGCCGAAGCTCGGCGCCTCGTCGAAACCGCATATCGCATCGAGCCTGAGAAGCCGAAATCTCTTCCTCCGCTCATCTATCGCGTGATTGGCGCGTAAGCCGGGTTCCGGGAGCGAGTTGTTGCTACCCTGTCTTGAAGCTCAAGTGTGCCTCAAATGGTGCAAAGTGGTGGGAAATGGTGTAACCTTACACCATGGCAACCCTCGAGAAACCGATTCGTCAAAGTGTCTCACTTCCCGCCCGCCTCGCCCGGCGAGTTCAAACGCTTGCGAAGAATCGCAAGACCAGCACAAACCGCGTTTTGGTGGAATTGATCGAAACGGGAATCGAATCCAAAGAAGCGGAAAAGTCGAGGTTTTTCGAATTGGCGGACCAGCTCAGCGCAACCTCCGACCCCGCCGAACGGAAACGAATCAAAGAAATTCTGGCCCGCATGACCTTCGGTGAATAAATGCCGAAGATTCAGTGGACGGATTTGCCCACCGCTTTGCGCGATCACCTTTTTGAAAGACTGACCGAACGAAAGATCACCGCCGATGATTTGTATCAGCTAAAGATATGGCGTGGATCCGAGCCAGACGCGCCCGAGGGCGATTGGTATAAGGACTTCGGATCATTCAAAGTTTGCGGCGAAGGAAAATATCCGAAGACTTTCCTGCTTCGCGGACAAACCGCAAGAGGGGAAAAGCTATGAACCTAAGGGCTGATTCCAAGGGCGGTCCCTCCGCCTAGGCTCGCTTTGCCTTCCTGTCCATCACATGAAGGATGACCCGCATGCCAAGCGCCCGGGCTGCCCGCGTGATCGTGGCAATCGTCACGGAGATATTTTGTGGATCAAGTAGACGATCGAGCTGCGATCTGCTCGTGCGAAGCTGTTTCGCCATGAGTTGCTTGGTCTTTCTCTGCTCCTTCATCGCCGTTTTAAGCTGCCAAGCCAGTACCCGCTTGATTGCCACTGCCTCGACCTCTTCCAGGATTCCTTCGTCTTCGAGAAAGCGGTCGAAGGTCGAACCGGTGTGGTCTCTCACCTTACGGCTTTTTTTTGTCTTCATATCATTCCTTTTTGATGCTGGTTCTTGTTTCGCCTCGCCAGATCCAAATCCTCGTTCGGTGTCTTCGGCGTCTTCTTGATGAATCCGTGCAGAAGGACCATGCGGCTCTTCTTGTCGATGTAAAAAAGTATCCGCGCAATTCGATTTTGGGCCAGGCTCGTTCGCACTTCATAAACACCATCGCCCAGCGATCTGCAAACGGGCATCCCGATCGGCCAGCCGAACTCCACTGTCTTGATGTCCTCGCCAATCCGCTTGCGGTCTTCATCGAAGGGCAAACTCTTCGACCAGTTTCGCAAGGGCTCTCCGCCAGCATCCGTCCGGAAGAAGACCGCTGGAACTCGCTTGCCGGGTTTTTCGAGTGCTCCAGACGGGGCTCCGTGAGTAACGGGAGGCTTAGGCTTCTTGCCCACTCCGACAGTGTACCATGCATGGTACGTAGAGAAGAACCTGTTTCGTCCGCCTCCGGAAATGACAATCTGGCTGGACCCTCCTCGCGGGCGGCAAATCCCGCACATCAGAATTTCCACATCCCGAGTTGTTCCCCGGCATGCTACTGTGACGGGCATTTCCCGGGGGCACCCGGGACGCGAGGAGACCGCGAATGGGCCGATTCACGGGCGTGCTTGGGTTGCTGACGATGCTTGGTCTGGCCTACTTGTTCTCGACCAACCGGCGGGCGATCAAGCTGAAGATGGTGATTTGGGGTTTGTCCTTGCAGATCGCCTTCGCGTTTCTGGTGTTCTATTGGACGTTCGGCCAGATGCTTTTTTATCGGGCGGGCAATGGAGTGAACAAGCTGCTCGCTTATGCGTTTGTGGGATCGGAATTCGTGTTTGGTGAGCTGGGGAAGCAACGGTCCTCGATCGGATTTATCTTCGCGTTTCAGGTTTTGCCGACGATTATTTTCATCGCCTCGCTGTTTGCGCTTCTCTACTATCTCGGCGTCATGCAGGTGGTGATTCGCGCGGCGGCGTGGGTGATGCAGCGGGTCATGGGCGCAAGCGGCGCGGAATCGCTGAACGTCGCGGCGAGCATCTTCATGGGGCAGACCGAAGCGCCGCTGACGATTCGGCCGTTTCTGCCGGAATTAACGCAATCCGAGTTGATGACGATCATGACGAGCGGAATGGCGCATGTTTCGGGCGGAATCATGGCGGCCTATATTGCGTTCGGCGTGGAAGCGCGGCACCTGCTTACGGCGGTCATCATGACCGCGCCGGGGACGCTGCTCATTTCAAAAATGCTCGTGCCCGAAACCGAGCAGCCGAAGACAATGGGTGTCGTGCATATGGAAAATGTGGAGCATGACACGAACTTTCTTGCGGCAATCGCGCGCGGGACCAGCGAAGGGCTGGGCATGGCGATCAATGTCGGAGCGATGCTGATTGCCTTCCTGGCGCTGATCGCGCTCACCAACGGCATCATGAGTGGAATTCACAATTTTTTGGGCGGGCACGGCATGCTGTGGTTTCCATCGAGCCTGGAGCAAATTTTTGGCTGGGCGTTTGCGCCGGTGGCTTTCATCATCGGCGTGCCGTGGCACGATTGCGTGCAGATTGGTAATTTGCTGGGCACCCGCATGGTGGTCAATGAGCTCGTTGCATTTTCCATGCTTGGTCCGATGAAAGGCACGCTGGATCCACGCTCTTTTACGATCGCGACGTTCGCGCTTTGCGGATTCGCGAATTTCGCTTCGATTGGAATGCAAATCGGAGGCATCGGCGCGCTCGCGCCGAATCTGAAATCGCAACTGGCGAAATTCGGCATACGGGCGATGCTCGCCGGGACCATGGCGAACCTGATGTCCGCCTCGATTGTAGGGATGTTTTTGAAATGAGCGCATCCGGAGCGGCCAAAACAAAACCGAGCCAGGAGTTCGTGCGCGCCGAGGCGGCCGCGAAATTCATCCTGGCAAAAACAAAACTTCGGCCGCGCATTGGTCTGGTCCTCGGCAGCGGCTTGGGCGCATTCGCGAACGAAATTGCGGGAGCGGCGCGCATTGAATACGCGAAAATTCCGCATTTCCCGCGCTCGACCGCGATCGGGCACGCCGGGCGCATGGTCATCGGCAAAGTCGCGGACGTTCCCGTGGCCATCATGCAGGGCCGCGTGCATTTCTACGAAGGCTACTCGATACGTGAAGTAATTTTCCCGATGCGCGTGATGGCCCGCATGGGTATCCGCGCCGTAGTAGTCACGAACGCCGCCGGCGGAATCAATCGCAATTTCAAGCAAGGGTGTCTTGTCGTTCTCCGTGATCACATCAATCTTCAGGGCACCAATCCTTTGATTGGACCGAACGACGAGCATTTCGGCGAGCGCTTTCCCGACATGACGCAGGTGTACTGGAAACCGTACCAGGCGGCGGCGCTGCAGGACGGCAAACGCCTCGGGATCGAAATCGCCGAGGGAGTGTACGCAGCGCTCACCGGGCCGAGCTACGAAACGCCTGCGGAAATTCGCTTCTTGCGCACGATCGGAGCCGACCTGGTCGGAATGTCCACGGTGCCGGAAGTGATTGCCGCCGCGCACATGGGAATTCGGGTGCTGGGAATTTCCTGCGTAACGAACATGGCCGCGGGGATTCTCGATCAGCCGATTACGACCGAAGAAGTCATGGAAACCGGCGAACGCGTGAAGGCGGATTTTGTGGCCCTGCTGCACGCCGTGATTCCACGCATGAGTAAGGACCTGCCATGAGCGAACGGGACGCCCAACACGATGCCCAACACGACGCATTGATTGCCGCGGCGCGAACCGCGCGTGAACACGCGCACGCGCCTTACTCCAATTTCCGCGTGGGCGCCGCGGTGCGCGCGAAATCCGGCAGAATTTTTACCGGCTGCAACGTGGAAAATGCCACTTATGGCTTGACGCTTTGCGCCGAGCGGGTCGCAATCTTCAAGGCGATTTCCGAAGGCGAGCGCGGATTCGACGCCGTCGCCGTCGTCGCGGATACCGATGCGCTCACGCCTCCGTGCGGGTCGTGCCGCCAGATCCTGTGGGAGTTCTGCGGCGACGCGGAAGTGATCCTCGCGAACTTGAACGGCAAGGTCGAACGCTATCGCATGTCCGCCCTTTTGCCGAAGCCGTTCGATCATTCGTTTTTGTGAAATGCATTTGGAACCACAGATGCACACCGATGAACACGGATATCAGAAAGAAGAAATTCAAGGGTTGAATCACAGAGGGCACTATGGACTCCTAGAATGAAATAACGCGGAAAAAGAATAAGCCTACAATGTAGTTTCCTTGCCGTTGGAGGTTACCTCACAAGATATTCAGAAGATCAATGCAAGCCCTTAGCCTCTTTTCCTATCCGTGTTTATCAGTGTGCATCTGTGGTTCCAAGAGATTACGAGCTGCGCTCCGCGGTGCGCTGGCGGATGAGGCGCGCCGAAGCCGTCCGCAGCGTATCGGAGACATTCTTGTTGGTCGACAGGAATTTGAGGTCCAGCGGCTTCATGTGGGGCAACAGGTGGAGCGTAACCTCCAGCGGCGTTTTTGGATTGAACATCAGCGCGCGAGTAATGGTGTAGTTTTTGCGAAACTTGCGGTTGCCGGCGATCAGGCGAAGGGTTTCGTCGGTCAGGCTGGCCATGTTCGCAAAGGATTCCACTTCCTGCTCGGAAAGCTGCGGGGATTGCAGGACAGCGCGCTGGACCACCTTGCAGGGATCGCGGATCAGCAGGAGGCGCTCGTCGCGGCCTCCCTTGAGCGCGCGTTGCACGCGCTCCACGACGCGCATGCGGCCCAATTTTTGCAATAGCGTTTCGCGTTTTCCCTTGTCCGGCTCGGCGGCTTCCGCGGCTTCGATGAATGCCTCGACGGGTTCCGGCTCGGCGCGCTGCAACTCCTGCAGAAGAGTGCGCTGCTCCGCATTAATCACCGCGGAGGCGATGAGTTCGGCGACCAGGATGGGGGAAGTGCTCAGCCGGTCGAGGTCCTCGAACAGTTCTTGAATGGCAGTGACCGAGAGATAACGGATGACAGGGCGAATAACTTCAATGGGGCAGGTCGTATTTTGCGCCAAGGCGTCGGCCACGCCCGGCCGGCGCGGAAATTCAGCGGCGCAGTAGGCGAACATTTCCGGAGCGGCGCCGGGCTGAGCGAGCGCGGCGAGGACGGTTTTCAGCGGCTGGGTCAGCAGAATGCTCGCAGCTTTCACGCGGACCGCGGAATCCGAATCGGCGGCAAGAATACAGAGTGGTTCGATGCGGTCTTCCGGCGCGAGCGACGCCGCCTCGCCGCAGATGGCTAGCTTTCGCTCCGAGGTCGTCCGGCCGGCACGAATTTCATCGCGCAACGCGGCGCTAATTTCCGCCACTGGAGGCTCCCTTGAGATTGTCTCGCGTGAGCGTGACCTTGCCTGCGTGACCCGGGGGACCAATGGGAGCCAGCGTTTTTCCGTTCAACTCGATGTGCAGCACCCCCGCATCCTTGGCGGTCACTTGAAAATGGTCCGCGGCTGAGAAGAAATGATTTTCCCCGGCCTTCATCGTTCCGTCAAAGACCATATCATTGTCAGCCACAATCGTGACCTTGGTTCTCTTGCCCGCTTGGATTTTCAGTTCCATGACGTCGTTCGCCGGCGAAATCGGCGCAGTGGCTGAGACGGAATCCGTGGCCGCACCCGGCGCAACCGAGGTTGCATCCTGAGCACCCGAGGCAGGCGTGACATTGTTTGCAGGAGCGGGCGCGTCGGCGGTCTGCTGCGGCGCACCAGTGGACGCGGAAGACGACGCGACACTTACCGCCGCGGCCCGCCTTGCGGCGCGCCATGCAAGCAAGCGCCGCGCGCCGAACCAGCCTCCGCCCAGCAACGCCAGGACAACGACGGCGGCAATGATCCACGCCAGCCAGGGCTGCTCAGGCGTGACCACGGGAGGGCTGCCGGTCCAGACTGGAACGCTTGGGCGGTCACCAACAGCCAAGGTATATTCCGCAACGGTATTTTCTTCATCCAGGCCGAGGTAGCGGGCCACGGCCCGCACGAATCCCCGGTTGAAAACCCCGCCGGGAAGCTGATCCCACTCCTCGTTTTCAATGGCTTTCAGGAAGCGCGTGGCAATTCGCGTGGCGGCGGAAATTTCCTCCAGAGTGACGCTCCGCAATTCCCGTTCGCGTTTTAGGCTCTCGCCAAAAGTGCCAGTGGTCATTGTTCCTTTTCGGCCCGTTGTTCCCAGCGAATATAGGCGGGCGGCGCGGGAGTGTCAATCTCACGGAAAACCGCGCCAAGAGTGTCAATCTATGTGGCTTTTTACTTTCGAGCAACACCCTGCGAAGTCGCCGTTGCACAGATTGACAAGAGTTGACTATAATTTGTAGTGCCCCGACACCTTCCCTGACCGGCGGGTGGCCCGCGATAGACTCTGGCACCAAGGCGTTCAGTGACCACGACTGAGAATTTTTCTGGGATCGAGCGGCGCCGCAGCACAACGGTTCGGGGAGAACAACGCGAGGCGGGCGAAATCGCGGTGTTCCACGAGCTGGGCAAGGCGCTTACTTCCTCCCTGCAACTCGATCAAGTCCTTCGCACCATCATGGAAAAGATCGACGAATTTCTGCGCCCGGATACCTGGTCGCTCCTTCTCGTCGATGAAATCAAGCAGGATCTGTATTTCGAGCTGGCGGTCGGCAAGGGCGCGCAAGCGCTGAAGGACGTGCGAATCAAGATGGGGCAGGGAATCGCCGGCTGGGTGGCGCAGCATGACGAAGCCGTGATCGTTCCCGACGTGAGCAAGGACACGCGATTTTTCTCCAAGGTCGACGAAAAAACAAAGCAGGAAACGCGCTCGATCGTCGCCGTTCCGGTGCGTTACCGCGACCATTGCCTGGGCGTCATCGAACTGATCAATTGCGTGGAGAGGGAAGGCTTTATGGAGCGGGACCTCGCGCTGCTCGAGGCGCTGGCGGATTTTGCCGCGATCGCCCTCGAAAACGCGCGTCACGTGAAGCGCATCCACGAGCTTACGATCACGGACGATTGCACGAGCCTTTACAACGCGCGGCATATGGATTTCATTCTGGAGACGGAGATTTACCGCTCGCAGCGTTACGGTTACGAATTTTCCTTGGTATTCATCGACCTCGATCACTTCAAGGGCGTCAATGACACGCACG
>DATNIO010000296.1:0-2820 GCA_035604385.1 Verrucomicrobiia bacterium
CGGCCACTTCACTGCGGGAGACGCCGGCAGATTGAACTATGCCTGGTTCGTGAATGGACCGGAAACGAAAACGTGGATGAAGGTTTCCTCTGGCTATGCGCCACTTCCGTTTTATCCCGGTTCAATCGCCCTGGATTCACCGCGTGTTTTCCGTCTTCCCTCAATCGATGGAGTCACATATGCGCCCTGGTACGATGCGGCACGGTTTGACAGGCGCAGCCATCCGGCCTTTGACTTGCACGCTCAGCTTCGGCAGCTTGCCGTGAATCTTCCGTTTCTCAAAGACCAAATCCTTGGTGCAGGAGCGGCACTCTTGGTGCCTTTGCTGATTCTCGTCTGGTATGCACCAAGGGCGTCACTCCGCCACTTTGCCGCCACCTGGTTTTGTACCTTGCCTGCGGCCGCCGTGATTGGGATGTATTTGCTCGTCCACTTGGTGCAACGATTCGTGCTTGGCTTTTCGTTAGTGCTATGGGGTGCCGCTTGGGCGTCGGTTTTTGTGCCCTCGGGACTGCAACTCTTGGCACGCCGGGCAATGCTGGTTGGGACCCTTGTCTTTGCTGCTTATTTGATGCCCGGGCTGCTCCACTACGTCGTTTCACAGCGAACGGAATCGGTCGGGCGCGACATGGCTATTGCCGAGGCCATTTCCCAACGCGGCATCGCGCCGGGCGACGCGGTCGCGAGTATCGGCGACGGACAAGAAGCCTATTGGGCGCAGTTGGCAAGGCTTTCAGTTGTGGCTGAAGTTTGGTCGATTGATTCCGCGCGGTTCTGGTCGGCGCAGCCACCCGTGCAGCAGGCAGTCCTTCACTCGATGGCGGATGCCGGCGCGAAAGCGGTGGTTTGGCGCGCCGATTCCGATCAACCCTGCCCACCCCGGTGGCTATCGCTGCCTGAAAATTCCGGCTGCATGATTTCGCTGCCTTGATTTCGTAAGCCGCGGATTCCCTGTGTCAAGCACGGGATTCCATGGTCGCGTAACCGCTTGGGACTCTCCTTACCTATCACCCCACCCCGGCCGCCGACAACTGCATGATCGCGTTCCCCATCAGCTTCAGCCCCGCTCCCCAATTCTGACGCGCGCTGGCGCCGTCGTTGCCGTAGCCGCTCACATACAAGGTGCAGTAAAATCCTTCACGGACGCCACCTTCCTCCCTGTAGTAACACCGCCGCACGCACACCTCCACCGCCGACGGAGCCTGCGGCGCCTGTCGCAACAACTCAACCAGATTCCTAGCAAACTGTTCGTGATCGGACAAGGATTGGCGCGACAAGGATTGGCGCGACGAAGATTGGCGCGACGAAGATTGGCGCGACGAAGATTCGCGGGACGAAGATAGACGCACATCAATCCTGGAAAACACCACATCCACATAACTCGCGAACTTGTGCGTCGCGTCGTAAATCTCTTCCTCCGCGCTCAGCTCAGTCGTCGCCCACGCATCGCACTTCGCCGTCTCCACCATGCTCCGCGCCGAGTTCATCGCCCGAAGAAATTCCCCCAGCTCGGGAAACTTTTCCGCCTCCTTGATCCTCGCCATCAACTCCGGACGCCGCTTCAAGTCAACATGAGCAAACTTGCCCGCCGGATCTGTCCACGGAAAATCCAGCGCCGCATCTTCCCGCCCCAGCTCGATCGAGAAGTCGGCATCCATCAGAATCCGCGCAGGAAGTTCACGATCTCTTGCTCCGCCCAATAACCGTCATCATAACGACCATCGCTCGCATTCCCCACTCCCGCGGGCGATCTGCGGGGGGACGCGGCAGCTGCTCCGATAAACGCGCAGTGCCCGCCATCGCCCGTCTCGACGAAGGTGATGTTCCTGTTCGACGAAATCTTCCGCCGCGTCTCCGCCGTGATGCGAATGAACGGATCGTTCGCCGCGTACAAAATCAACGCCGGCACCGCGATCCGCTCCACCACGTGCGCCGCCGAAGCGCGATCATAGTAATCGTCGACGCCCGTGAAGCCGCAATAGTAAGCCGTCACCTTGTCATCGAACTCGCGCAGGCTCCGTATGCCGCGCAGGCGGCTCACGTCGAACTGTCCGGGAAAGAGCCGCGCCTTCTGAAGCATTCGGCGATGCAGCGCCCATAAAAAATACTTTTCGTAAATCCGGTTGGCCGGTTCGTGCAGCGCATCCGCCGACGTCGCCAGATCAATCGCCGGACAACAAGCCGCGACGGCTCGAAACTGCGGCGGCGACTGCGATCCCCATTCCCCCGCCAGCTTGAGCACGATGTTGCCGCCCATCGAGAAGCCAACCAGGGCCAGGCGCGAAACGCCGTCGCGCGCAATGACCTCGCGCGCCACCGCCGCGACATCATTCGACAGCCCCGAGTGATAGAGCACGGGCGCGAGCGCGTCCGTGCCGCCGCAGTTGCGCTGGTTGTAGCGGATCACATTCATACCCGCAGCCAGCGCCTTCTCGGTGACGCCGAGCATGTACTGCGAGTCGCTCGACCCTTCGAGCCCGTGAACAATAACGATGGTCAGCGCGTGTGCTCGATCCGCTTGCCAGTGGCAGTGGCAAAGCACCTGAACGCCGGGCTCCACTTCGATCAACCGTTCCTCGGGCGCAGGCAGATGAAAGCGTCGCGGGATTAGAAAGCTGGCAACCGTCTGCACATGCCCGCCGCGCAACCAGCGGCGCGGTTTGAAGGGACGCGTCCCCTCGTGTGTTTGCGAAGTACCCACGCTTTGATTTTAAATAGGAGACAGCAATTTTCTTCGTGGAGTTTTTACATGCCCATCTTCGAGTACGTCTGCAAGGAATGCCAGCACGAGTTCGAAGCTCTGGTCTTCGGCAAACAAAA
>DATNIO010000297.1:0-14260 GCA_035604385.1 Verrucomicrobiia bacterium
CGGCAAATTGGACGTCTGCGAGGTTCCCGGGCGTGAGGAGAACCTCTTGCTTGAGCCCAACGTGTTGCAACTTGCCAAAGAGCTCTCGATCCGATTGAAAGCAGCGCAACGAAAATACTTCAAAGCATCCGGCGGGAGCTCCTCGCGCGGGAGTGTGCGGGGGCTTGTGCTTTCCAAATAGTTTTGATTAGAAGCAAGGCCGTTGGACGCGGTGGCAAGAAAGTTTTCGGGGAATTCGTCCATCCGCGCGAGTTTTGAGAAACCTTCAGAGCGACCAGCCGATCAACTCTTCCAGTATTTCATTCGTTCCGGCGTAGATGCGTTGCACGCGGCTGTCCATCCACATCCGCGCGATCGGATACTCCGTCATGTAGCCGTACCCGCCGTGCAACTGAACGCACTCGTCCACGACCCGGCACTGGCTCTCCGTCAGCCAATATTTCGCCATCGCCGCCGTCACCGGGTCCAACTGCCCGGCGATAAACCGCACGACGCAATTGTCGATGAACACACGCCCGATCTGCGCTTCCGTCTTGCACTGCGCCAGCTTGAACCGCGCGTTCTGAAATTCAATCAGCGTCTGCCCGAACGCCTTCCGCTCCTTCGCGTATTGGATTGTGATGGCCAGGGCCCGCTCCGTCGTGGCCACCGCACCCACCCCGATCATCAGCCGCTCGTACCGCAATTGCTCCATCATCTGCGAAAAGCCTGACCCTTCGGCCGTTCCCAGCAGGTTCGCGGCCGGGACGCGCACATCGTCGAAGAAGAGTTCGCACGTGTCGATCTCGTGCATCCCCACTTTTTCCAGCGAACTGCCCACACGGTACCCCTTCAGATCTTTCGTCTCCACCACGATCATCGAGATGCCCCGAAAGCCCGCCACCTTGGGGTCCGTCTTCGCCGCCACGCACACGAGGCCAGCGTGCCAGCCGTTCGTGATGAACGTCTTGGAACCGCTGAGAATGTATTCATTTCCCGCGCGGCGCGCCGTCGTCTTGATCGCTTGCAAGTCCGAGCCCGCCGAAGGTTCCGTCATGGCGATCGCTCCGACCAGTTCTCCCTGCGCCATCGCCGGCAGCCACTTCTTCTTTTGCGCGTCGCTTCCGTAATTGAGAATGTAGTGCGAGACGATGCTCTGCACGCCGCATCCGAAATGGATTCCCGCTTGCGCCAGTTCTTCCGTCACCACCGCCTGGTGCGCGAACGTGCCTCCTCCTCCGCCGTACTCCTCCGGCACATCCGGAAGCAGCAGGCCGGTCTGGCCCGCCTTTTTCCACGCTTCCGCGTCGGGCCGATGCTGCTCGCGCCACTTGGCCTGGCAAGGCAGGAATTCCTGTTGCAGAAATTCGCGGACGGTCTTGCGATACAACTTCAGTTCGTCGTTCATCCAGGGTGATTCGTAGGCAGCCATGGGGAGCTAGAATGTTAGCCCAGTAAATAGGAGATCGCCAGCGCACCGCCCTGGAATCGAACACCCATGTTTCGTTACGAGCATGGGTCCGGTAGGATGCGATACCGGACGCGCCCATGGTCGTCTAAGATGCTCGGTGGGCGGGCCGGCAGCTCGCTGGCAAAGGGGAGCGGTGCAGCTAATTCCCTCAACGGGATGGGAACAGATCGGGGACGAAATCCACGTGTGGCACGCGGCGCTCAACCGCGAGGAGAAGGTTCTGCGCCAATTGGAGTCGACGCTTTCGCCGGAGGAAAAGGCCCGGGCGGATCGATTCCACTTCGTGAACGACAGGAATCGATTCGTCGCGGCGCGCGCCCTGCTTCGGGAATTGCTCGGCGGGTATCTGCAGCAAGCTCCGGCGACACTGGAGTTTTCCTACGGAAAACACGGAAAACCTTTTCTCGCGGGAGAGAATGTTCCGGGTGGACTTTGTTTCAATCTGTCGCACTCCGCAGGGCTAGCCGTGTACGCGATTGCAAGAGAACGAAATCTTGGGATTGACGTGGAGCATGTCCGGCCGGAATCCGCAGGAGAGGATATTGCACAGCGATATTTTTCGGCCCGAGAGGTGAGCGATCTGCGAACGCTGCCGCCGGAAGCAAAAGTCGATGGATTTTTTCATTGCTGGACGCGCAAGGAAGCTTATTTGAAAGCCACCGGAATGGGATTGCAGATCCCCCTGGACAGTTTTTCCGTAAGTCTGTTACCCGAGAAGCCCGCGCAGTTCCTCGGGGGAGTGGAGTCCCGATGGCATATGGCTGCTTTTCATCCCACCGAAGGCTATATGGCCGCGGTTGTGTACGACGGTGCTCCGTGTTCCATCAAATATTTATCCGTTGATTCTCACGAAAAATGAAAGGGAATGATCCGATCTCGTATAATTCACTTCCAGATCGTCCTCAGCCGAATCGCAGGGGAATTGGTGGCGCAGGCTTCAGCCTGGGGGTTTTAGTCCTTGCAAGGACGAACCCCCACAGGCTGAAGCCTGCGCCACCAAAACCCCCGAGCATTGCGACCTGCTGCGGCTAGTTGTAATATGGCGCGTCCGGAAATCAAAATCAGCTAACATATAGGCCTGACTGGGCGGCTGAGACGTGGCCACGTTAGAACTCTTGATTCCCAGAATCGCGCGATTCTGGGCGGAGGATACATGCAGAAGGTCAACATCGGAATCATCGGGACGGGATGGTGCGGGGGCATTCGCGCGGAAACGTGCGCCGCGAGCCCTTATGTGAGCGAACTGCACATCGCCGAAATCAAAGAGGCACGCCTGAAGGAAGTGGCGGAGAAGACCAAGCCCGTGACGGCGACCACGGATTACCGCGCGCTCCTGAAGAATGACAGCATCAATGCCATCATCGTCTCCGCCACGCCGGAAACGGTGCACTACCCGATGGCCAAGGAAACGCTGCTCGCGGGAAAACATCTTCTGCTCGAGAAGCCGATTTCGCTCACGCTGGCCGAAGCGGATGAATTGATCGATCTGGCGCGTTCCAAATCGCTGCTCTTCACGATCGGATATTCGCAGCGCTTCAACCCGAAATTCGCATACGTGAAGCGCTCGATCGCTGACGGCACGATCGGCCAGCCGGTGAGCGCTCTCGTGAGCCGCCACATCACGCGCAACCTCGGCAACAAAATCGGCGGCCGCATCAAGCTATCGCCGGCCGCGATGGAAGCGACGCACGATATCGACTTCGTGCTGTGGTGCTTTGAGCCGCGGAAACCGGTGCGCGTCTACGCGCAGCTGGTCAACAAGATCATGCAGCCGACGCACGGCGTGCCCGATTGCGTTTGGATCGTCGTAACGCTGGACGACGGCAGCGTTTTCACGATTGGAGCCGGCTGGGTGCTTCCTCCGGCGTATCCGAATTTCTCGTCCACTTGGATCGAGATGGTCGGCAGCGAAGGGGCGATCATGGTGGACGACTCGCACCGCGATGTCAGTATCAACACGATGAAGCGCGGCATCGAGTTCCCGCTCTCCACCATGCCCGGCGAAAAGGTGGACCACGTGTATGCCGGACCCATGGAGGCCGAGACCATCCACTTTCTGGATTGCGTCGCGCGCGGCAAGCAGCCGCTCGTCACTCCCGAGCACGCTCGCATGGTCATGCAGGTCTATCAGGCCGCGGACCAATCGGCCGAGGAAAATCGGCCCATCGACATCGTTTGGCCCAAGAAGGACCGCGGCAGCGAGGAAAAGGAACCTGTTGGCGTTCGAGCGAGTGCGCCTGCTCGAGCGCAGGAATAGCAGCTTGCACTAAGGCTTGTTATTTTGTCATTCCGAGCGAAGCGAGGAATCTCTCTCTGTTTGGTCGATGAGACAGAGAGATTCCTCGCTTCGCTCGGAATGACAAAACGGGGCACGGACGGCGAGCGCGGGTTCGAGTGATTCCAGCGGGCTCTTCGATTTTCCTTTTTCCAATTGTTCTAAGCAACGACAGGGGCAAGAATGCCGGACATGAATCGCACGTCCGCCTCCGCGAACGCCATCACGCTGGAGAACGTCGACTCCAAACCCACCAAGACCCGCTGGTTGGTTCTCCTCCTCATCAGCTTCATGTACTTGATCACGTACATGGACCGCAGCAATATTTCAGTCGCGCAGCCGGAAATCGCCAAACAATTTGGTCTTAGCAAGACCGCTATGGGCCTGGTCCTCGCTGCCTTTACGTGGGCCTACGCGCTGGGTCAGGTCCCTTCCGGGTGGTTTGGCGACCGCTTTGGTCCCAAGCGCGTGCTGACCGTCATCATGACGCTGTGGTCCGCCACCGCAGTGATGACCGGCGCGGCATTCGGCTTCGGTTCTCTGTTTGGCGCTCGCTTCCTTCTGGGACTGAGTGAATCCGGGGCATTTCCCGTTGCCAGCCGCGGAATGCAGCTGTGGTTTCCGCGCGTCGAACGCGGCCGGATCCAGGGCACCACGCATTTCTTCAGCCGCTTCGCCGTAGCGGTCACCCCATTTATCGCCGGCAGTATTCTGATCGCCTTCGGATGGCGCGCGATTTTCTACATTTTCGGCTCCCTGGGCGTTCTGTGGGCGATTGCCTTCAGCCTCTTCTACCGCAACGTTCCCGAGGACCACAAAGGCGTCAATCGGATGGAACTGGCACGCATCCGAGGCGTCAACCCGGACGGAACCATCAAGCCGCCCGCGATCAGCCAACTCGCCACTCCCTGGAAACATATCCTGCTTTCGCCCAACATGTGGTTCATCTCTCTCGGCTACTTCTGCTTTTTCTTTGGAACGAATTTTTATTTGACGTGGTATCCAACCTATCTGCGAGAACATCTGCACATGTCCATTCGCTCGCTGGGAATCTGGGGATCCGTTCCTCTGTTTGCGGGGATGGCCGGCGACGTAACCGGCGGCACGCTCTCCGATATGATTCTTAAAACCACGGGCAAAGCCAAGTTGGCGCGCCGCATAGTTGCCGCTCCCGGCTTTCTTCTGGCGAGCGTCTTCGTAATTCCCGCCGCGTTGACCGCGAACAAATTCAGCTCGATTGGGTGCTTGGCCGTATCTTTTTTTTTCCTCGAATGGGTGATCGGCCCCGCGTGGGCCGTCCCGATGGATGTGGGCGGTCAATTTAGCGGCACGGTCACGGGCGTGATGAATATGGTCGGCGCCCTGGGCGGTGCGTCCACAGCCGTCGTCTACGGAAGTCTGTTCAACCGCGGTTTCTGGGTAGCGCCGTTTCTGGTGAGTGCGGGCGTGATGGTCCTGGGCGCGCTGATCTGGACGTTCCTGATCGATCCTGAAAAGTCTGTGGTGGAAAGCCCGGTTTCGGAAGGTGCCGCTTCGCCTTGACGCTCCCGGCGCGCGCGTGCTATTTGGATTGATCAGGTTTGCAGACTTTATTCAATGAAATCGGACTCAATCCAGTGGACAGGAGAAATACGATGACGCGGCGACGAATGGTTGCAGTAGCCCTATCAGTCCTTGGTTTTTTCGCAATCGCTTGGCGCACCGCCAGAAGCGCGGCGCCGCCGGAGAACATGACGGACGAAATCCTGAAGGTCGATGAC
This sequence comes from Verrucomicrobiia bacterium, assembly GCA_035604385.1. Taxonomy (GTDB): domain Bacteria; phylum Acidobacteriota; class Terriglobia; order Acidiferrales; family UBA7541; genus Palsa-360. Next base: position 5,486 of record DATNIO010000297.1, read on the forward strand.
GAGCGGAACCAGGCTCTGCAAAAGGGCGACATCGCCACGCTGGATCGCATTTATTCGGACGATTTGATCTACGCGAATGCCAGCGGCGCGCTCCTGACCAAGGCCCAACACCTGGCCGAACTCAAAGCCAGGACTTTAACTTTTCGTTCTTTCAAGCACGAAGACGTTAAGGTGGCCGTGCATGGAGATACCGGGATCCTGACCGGCATCAGCAAATCCGTCGTGGAATATCAAGGCTCGGTCTCCAGCAGCAACAGAAGATTTCTGAACGTTTTCGTCAAGAAAGACGGGCGCTGGCAGTGCGTGGGGCACTTTGAAACAAATATCTCGGAAAAACCGTAGAGGGGTTTGTGGTGCAGGCTTCACAGGTTGCGGAAAAAGTCAGTGGGGGATTGGTTTTTGTAGCACAGCCACTCTTGGCTGTGTGGTTTTCTTAGCACTTAACAAAAGCGCACAGCCAAGAGTGGCTGTGCTACTTGGGCTACTCGAGTGCTTTCAATCCGGCACTGGCGACCTGCTCATCCTCGTGCGATTTGGCGCCGGAAACTCCCACCGCGCCAACGCATTCGCCCTGATGCATGATCGGCAGGCCGCCTTGCACGGCCACTCTGCCAGGAAAAGCAACCGTTGCGGGCCTTTCCTTGACGATCTCTTCCAGAACCTTGGTCGGAGTTCGCGTCGCGGCAGCCGTTTGCGCCTTGCAGGTGGCGATCATGGCGCTCTGAGCCACGGCGCCGTCCAGCCGTTCGAGGTGAACCAGAAATCCGCCATCGTCCACCACGGCAATACTGACATTCCATTTATTTTTCGACGCCTCGGCTTTGCACCCGGCCAGGATTTTCTCCGCGTCGGCAGCCGTCAAACACATTTTGTTGCGCACTGGTTCTCCTTTTAATAATCGCTTACATATATTTCGGCAACGTACGGGCACGATACCCGGAAACGCCAACCTCCCGATTGGCGTCTCGAAAACCGCCCGCCGCGGCGGGGAGATTGGCGCTCCCAGGCTACCCCAATAGAAACTAGTTGCCCGCCCTTTGATTGTTCGGAACGTTTCCATTCGGCTTGAACGCGGTCAGGGTAGTCATCCGGATACCCGCATACCAGAACGTACCTTGCGCATCCTGCTCGATCTTCGGCGGATACAGACCACCGAGACGCGTGCCATTCGGCCCAGGATGTTCCCGCCCCATAATGTCCGGGAACGGTTCCGGGAAGTAGGTGTACGTCTTGGTCTTCTGATCGAATCTGGCCAGGACACCATAACTTCTGAGGGTTACCCAAATGTTATCTTGCGCATCGGCGTAGCACTCATATCCTCCGCCAAGCTTGAACGGGTCCTTGTACTCCGTGATCTTGCCCGTATCCGGATCCAGCATTCCGAGCGCCTGTCCGATGTGCTCGGAGAACCAGACCTTGCCCTTGGAATCCACGGTAGGACGGCGCGGCCCAGAGGGTTGCGTAGGCGTTGCGTACACCGACCATTTGTCGGTCTTCGGATCGTAGCCGACGATTTTGTGCGACGTCATGCCTACGGCCCACACTCGATCCTTCTGATCGACCGTCATCCCGTAATAGTGGGCATTCGTGTCGTTCGGGGAAGGATCCCATTCCGTGATCTTCTTGGTGATGGCGTCGAGCTTGCCCACTTTGCTTACGCCTTGCATTTCCGTAAACCAGACGTTGCCTTTTGAATCCGACCGAATCGTGTGCGGAGTGCTCCTGGTCGGAGTTGGGTACGTGATGACTTTTCCAGTTTCAGGATCCAATTCGCCGATCGAGCTTTCATCGATTTCGGCCGTGTACACATGCCCGTCCTTGGCTTGCGTGATTCCATGGGGGCCGAGCACGCGATGGCCGAGATCAGGATTCGGAAGAATGAAGGTCTGGAAGCGGCCGGGATAATCGATCCGGTTCTTGTCCATGCCCTGGATCGCGTCCATACCCATTTCCGCGACATAGACAGTCGGGGAAATACGGCTCGGCCAGACGTCGTGGCTGGAAATCTCGGCGTCATCCTTACCGGGCAGTGCGGGAGGCAGGTCATACTCAATGTAGATGGTGCGGGAAAGGGCCTTTTCGTCGAGCTGAAGATCGTCCAGCTTCAGGTCGCGCCGCTTCCCGCCTTCCGGAAAAATCTTCGAGAAATAGGCAATGATTGCATCGCGCTTTTCTTCGGGGATCGCGGCGGGGTTCACCTGAGGAACGCCGGTATGATTGACGGGGCTGGTGCCATCCATGTTGAACATGCGGCTCACTGCGGCGCCCCAAACGTCCCCGTTGCGGGCTCCCCCTCCCATGCGTTGCCAGGGGATATGCTCGTAGCCGTGGCAGCCCATGCAGTTCTGCATGAGGTAGTCGCGGGTCGGGCCGGGGGGAAATAGGGTGTCGAAATCGACGAGTTCGGCGAGCAACTTGTCTGGCCGGACTAGCAAGGCCACATCGGCGGTCTTCGTGTCGCCCGCCTTTAACTCCACCGTCGGACCTTTCGAATCAAATCCGTCCTGCAAAGCCGACATCTGATAAGTGCCAGGGGGCAGGTTGTAAATTTGGTAGTGGCCCTTTTGGGTGAAGACGGTGTAGGTGATGTGCCGCTCGGCGTCTCTTGCCCTGACTCGAACGGCGTAGAGCGCGGGGATATGGTTTCCCGACGCTTCGCTCAAGGCGTAATCCCTATTGGCTGTTACAGTTCCGGAAATGACACCATTGCCCTGGGCGCTCTGTCCTTGGGCGCTACCCCCGACTGCCCACAACAACATCGCGGCTCCCATTAAAATTGCGCCAGATAATAATGCTTTCACCCGTGCGGTCATGACACACTCCTGTCCCCAATTTGACGACTGCGCCCGATATCGGGTTGCGGCAGGACTCCGCCGCGTATGGCTTTGATTATTCGTACACCACGACCAGCCATCACGTCAACTTGAACGTGCCGTGTCGGTTGCGCTCCGCTCTGTTGAGCATGTACAATTTTATTTCAACTTCAAACGGAGCTGCCATGATCCATACAGGACGCCACTTTCTCCAAATTCCAGGTCCCACAAATGTGCCGGATCGCATCTTGCGGGCGATGGATGCTCCGGTGATCGACCACCGGAGCGCGGAATTCGCGAGCCTTGGCAAGGAAGTTCTGGAGGGCATGCGCGGGATTTTCCAAACGGCGGGGCCAGTGGTCATGTACCCGGCTTCCGGGACGGGAGCGTGGGAAGCGGCGCTGGTGAATACTCTTTCTCCGGGTGACCGGGTTCTGCTCTTCGAGACGGGGCACTTTTCATTTCTATGGCGCGGCGTCGCCGAGAAATTCGGGATTCAGGTCGATTACGTGCCCGGCAACTGGCGCCGAGGGGCGAGCGCCGCGGAACTGGAATCGCGGCTGGCCGCGGATCGCAGCCACGCGATTAAAGCGGTCCTGGTGGTGCACAACGAGACCTCGACCGGAGTGACAAGCCGCATCCCGGAGCTTCGCCGGGCGCTCGATTCGGCGCACCATCCCGCGCTGCTTCTGGTGGACACGATTTCTTCGCTTGCTTCCATCGACTATCGCCACGACGAATGGGGAGTCGACGTCACCATTGCCGGTTCTCAGAAAGGGCTGATGCTTCCTCCGGGCATGAGTTTCAACGCGCTTTCGGAGAAGGCGCTGCGCGCGAGCGAAAATGCCCGCTTGCCGCGCTCCTACTGGGACTGGCAGGAAATGTTGAAGCCCAATCGCAGCGGATTTTTCCCCTATACGCCGCCGACCAATCTTCTCTACGGCTTGCGGGAAGCTTTGCACATGATGCGGGAAGAGGGCCTCGCCAACATTTTCCGACGGCACGATCGCTACGCGGAAGCGACTCGCGCGGCTGTGCGGGGATGGGGACTGGAAATCGTTTGCGAGGAGCCTCGCGAATATTCCAGCACGCTGACCGCGGTTTTCATGCCGGAAGGCCACGATGCGGATAAGTTGCGCGCCGTGATCCTAGAACATTTCGACATGTCTCTCGGAGCGGGGCTTTCCAAATACGCGGGAAAAGTTTTCCGCATCGGACACCTCGGCAGCTTCAACGATTTGATGCTCGCGGGAACGCTGTGCGGCGTTGAAATGGGCCTGCGATTGGCAGGCGTGCCGCACAAAGAAGGCGGCGTCATGGCAGCCCTGAATTCACTCGCTGGGTCCAATCGCAAGCCAGAGCCTGCCGCTGTCGCACGGTGAGCGCCTCGGACGGTCTACGCAGCTGTTACGAGAATTCGACCCGCTCTTCTTGATTTCGGTTTGGGGCGGATAATAATGTTCACGTCCCGGTCGAGAGCCGTGAGGAAATTCATCAGTCGTTCCACGGAAAATCCATCGATTCGGTAATTTGAGAGAGCTGATATTTTTGGCTGGTTGATGTTCAACCGGTGTGCGGCCGCAATCTGGGACAGTCTCCGGTTTTCAATGATCTGGTTTATTTCAAAGGCTAAACGCACTTTCGTTTTTTCTTCCTCCGCGTTGGGCAGCCCTAGATCAGCAAAAACGTTGCCCGAACTGCGCACGACGGCACTCTTGCCGTTTTTCCTATTGGCCATGGCGCGCCTCATATTCTTGCTGAGCTAGTTTGAGCCGCTGAGTTACCAATTCCACGTCCCTCCTGGAAGTTCTGATTCCGCTCGGTGATTTTTTCTGAAAGGCGTGGAGCACGTAGACGGCATCGGCAAACTTGACGGTATAAATCGCGCGATACGCGTCGCTACGATATTCCTCCACAATCTCGAATACACCGGATCCAGCGCCTTTCCATGGCTTCGCACTCGGATGTTTCCCTCCAAACTGCGCGAGGCTCAAGGCGGCTCCGATTTTCTTCTGAACTTTTTCGGGGAAGGCCAGCAGGTCATTCAAGCTGGAGGCTACCCAAAACAGCGGTTTCTCTCCACGAGCCCGCTCCTGCCTACTCACGGATTATCCCAGTTCTGGGATACATTGTCAACCCATTGGGTCTATCGATTCACCGAAGCCACCGGCGTTGCGAGAACGCCGACCGGGGGACCCGTCATTCCCTGGCCTTTGTCGATGACGGATTGTTCGGGGTCGATCCAGAAAGCCCAAATCGCGGCGCCGATAAACAGCAGGCCTGCGGACACCCCGAACGGAGCGACCCAGGACCCTCGGGACACCAGATACCCGAACACAGTCGGGGAAAGCGCGCCGACGAATTGGCCGCCCATGTTCATCATGCCGGACACGGTGCCGGAAAATTCGCCGCCGATGTCCATGGGGACTGCCCATGCCGGACCGATGGTCATTTCGAGGAAGAACATGGCGGCCGTCAGACAATAGACCGCGGTAAGCGGATTTGCCGACAACGCCGCGAATAATGTGAATGTCGCGCAACCGAGCATGGCCACGATGGCCACCGAGCGGCGGGAAAACTTGAGGTTATTCGTCTTCACCAGCAGCTTGTCGGTCAGCCAGCCGCCGAAGGCGTCTCCCACGACGCCGGCCATGAGAGGCATCGAAGCAAAGAGGCCCGTCTTGATCAGTGTGAATTTACGGAATTCGACGAGGTAGGACGGCAGCCACGAAAGAAAAAACCACAGGGAATAAATGTAGGCGGCGTAGGCGCACATCACGGCCCACATGTTTCCGTGCTTGAGCAGAATGTTCCACGGAACTTTCGGCCGCCTGGCGACGTTCGCCTGCTTGATTTCGCCTTTTTCATCGAGGCCCCGGATACGCGCGAGCTCGGCGCGGCTCACCTTGCTGTCCTGCTCCGGCATGTTGCGGTACACCAGCATGTAGAGGAGAGACCACAGCAAACTCAGGATGCCGATTACATAGAAGACCGATCGCCAGCCGTAGTGAATCATGATCGCCACGGCGATGGGCGGGCCGATCGCCGCGCCGAATCGGCTGGCGGCGTGGCTGATTCCCTGCACGAAGCCGCGTTCGTCCCGCGGATACCACATCTGCATGGCTCGCGTCGCGGTGGGAAACGCGCCCGCCTCGCCCACGCCGAGCGCGAAGCGAATCCCCCACAAGGAATAAAAACCGGTAGCCAACGTGGTTACGACGGCGATTACCGTGCGATACACCATGATGGTGGAAAGAACTCGTCGCGGGCCAAACCGGTCACCAAGCCATCCCCCGGGCACCTGGAAGAGCGCGTAGGCCCAGATAAAAGCGCTGAAGATGACTCCCATCGTGACTTTGCTGAAGCCGTATTCCTTGCTGATGAGCGGAGCGGTGTTGGCGAGGCTCACGCGGTCCAGGTACGTAATGAGGTACATCAAGCAAAGGAGAAGCAGCACCACCCAACGCACATGGCTTCGCCCGGACTCGTCCAGCTTCTCCATTTCCATTCCTCCATCAACCCGCGGAAGATTAAACCTGAATGATTCGTGTTGATTGCGGTCTGTCAGATATACACCGCGCCCTCACTGGCAGCAATCTTTTTTCGGCGCGGGTGGTGAGATCCTTTGACTTGAATTAAACCAGCCGTAGTGAAGGGGGCGAGGTCTTACTGAGTAATCTTGCGCCCGTTGGACCAAATGGATTTTGCATAGTCATAGCATGCGCCACAAAGCAACTTTACCCCAAGCTTTTCCTCGACTTCTGGGGTCCAGTCGCCCCCCGTCTCAAGCCGCGCTTTTTCGCAAGCCGAACACCACGCATCAGGGCGAGAGTCCGTTTGCTCAGACGACCAGTGAAACCCAACTGGAATACCGGTCCGCAGGGAATCCGCAATGTGCTGGCAGACGAACGCCTGTTCCTGCAAACCGTGGACGTGGCAATTGACCTTCTGCGAATCGCTCACGTAAGAATTATGACCTCAAAAGTACGGCCGCGACTGGAAACGACGCCGCTTGCGGGGCAATACTATTGATATTTATCGCTCGGTAGCAAGAGGGACTTTCAAGCAAACGTACCCTCACCGTCCCGAAGAACACGGGACGGAGAGGCCTCTACAAGACCGCATTGCATTGGTACGGTAGGTTTTGTAGAGGCCGCCCGTTTTTGGGGCGGGCAGCTTTCCGCTTCTCTCTTGCCATGTGCGTGCTGGCGCGTCAGAATATCGTGCTGCGTCAACCCTGACAATGAGCACAGTGCAAATTTCATCGCCCCTGCCTCTCAGTTCGCATGGGAAACCCGTGGATTCATTCGCGCAGGCCGGCGAACTCGAGAGCGAACTGAAACGCGTAGTGAAGGGCGAGGTGCGCTTCGATCGCGGAAGCCGCGCGCTGTATTCCTCGGATGGCTCGAACTACCGCCAGATTCCGATTGGCCTCGTCGTTCCTCGCGATGACGCCGATGTGATCGCGGCCGTGGCCGCGTGCAGAAAATTCCGCGCGCCGGTCCTGCCGCGCGGAGCCGGCACGAGTCTCGCCGGGCAGACCTGCAATGTCGCCGTAATCCTGGACTTCACGAAGTACATGAACAAGATTCTGGAGATCGACCCTGAGGGCCAATTCGCGCGAGTCCAGCCCGGCGTCGTTCTGGACACGCTGCGCAACCGCGCGGAGAAGCATCAATTGACGTTCGGCCCCGATCCATCCACGCACAGTCGCTGCACGCTCGGCGGAATGATCGGAAATAATTCCTGCGGCACGCATTCCTTGCTGGCTGGAAAAACCGTCGACAACGTAATCGAGCTGCGCATTTTGCTCTACGACGGCACGCAGATGACGGTGGGAGCGATTTCCGGCGAGGCCGAACTGGATTCCATCATCGCGCAGGGAGGGCGCCGCGGCGCGATTTATTCCAAGCTGCGGGACATTCGCGACCAATACGCCGGCCTGATCCGCGCGAAGTATCCACAAATTCCAAGGCGCGTCTCCGGCTACAACCTCGATCAATTGCTGCCGTTGAGCGGATTCAACGTGGCGAAATCGCTGGTCGGGACCGAAGGCACGTGCATGATCGTGCTCGAAGCCAAACTGCGGCTGATCCAAAGCCCGCAGCACAGATCGCTCGTCTGTCTGGGCTATCGCGATACGTTTATGGCGGCCGACCATGTGCCGGAGATTTTGCCGCTCAAGCCCATCGGGCTCGAAGGCTTTGAAGGAAGCATCGTCGACGGCCTCAAAAAGAAAAAAGCCCCGCACCTGGAATTGATCCCGGAGGGGCGCGGCTTCTTGCTGGTGGAATTCGGCTCGAATGATCCGGCCGAGGCTGAGGGGGCCGCTCGCCGGTTGGTCGAGCAGTTGAAACAGGCGGCCGATCCTCCCAACATGCGGGTCTACACGAAAGCGGAGGCGCGCCACGTCTGGAAGCTGCGCGAAGCCGGGCCGCGCGCGGCCGCCGCCGCGCCGGGTTCGCCTCCCGAATGGGAAGGATGGGATGACGCGGCTGTCCCTCCGGAGAAATTGGGGAACTACCTGCGCGATATCCGGAAGCTGCTCGACGAATACAATTACCACACCTCGTTCTACGGCCATTTCGGGCACGGCTGCATTCACATGCGCGTGAGTTTCGATTTGCAGAGCGAAAACGGAATCCGCAATTATATGGAGTTCGTCGAGCGCGCCGCCGATCTGGTGGTGAGCTATGGCGGCTCGCTTTCCGGCGAGCACGGCGACGGGCAGTCCCGCGCCGCACTGCTTCCCAAGATGTTCGGTCCCGAATTAATTAAGGCGTTCGGTGAATTCAAATCCGCGTGGGACCCGGACAACAAGATGAATCCGAACAAGGTGGTCAACGCGTATCTGCCCACCGAGAATTTGCGTTTGGGCGCGGACTACAAGCCGAACGATCCCAAAACTTATTTTCAATTTCCGGACGATGACGGTTCTTTCGCCAAAGCCACGGTGCGGTGC
>DATNIO010000298.1:0-41635 GCA_035604385.1 Verrucomicrobiia bacterium
TCCAGCTTGTCTTTCAGAAGTTTCCAGGCGGTTTCGTTTTCGCCGCGAAAATAAACGGCGAATTCCAGCTGGTCGTCGTTCGCATCGTCAGCGGTCCACAGCACAGACTCATACCCTTTTTGCGACATGCCTTGCGGGACAGCATCGAAATGCGCGGAGCCGGACGGCGGCCCGAGCGTCGAGACCGAAGTGATTGTGAATGCAGCGTTGGCTGAAGATGCCGATGGCGGCGGCTGCGGCATGCGAAGCTGCGCGGGAGCCTGTTGACCCGTGCCCGCCGTTGGCAAGGAAATTCCATTGACGCGCACGCCGGGATCTTGCAGGGCGATCGCGGTCACCTCAGGAGGAATATTCTTAGGCAGGTACGCGATACTGAACCAATCGATCGCGGGCGCCGGGCTGCCGCTGCCACCGCCGCCGCGCAGGACGACCTTCCACTGCACGAAGCGCGCGGCCGGGCAATCGAGTTTGTCGCCCGAGGGATTTGTATACGGGCCCGCCCAGTCGCTCCAATTGGAGTCCGGATCGGAAGTATTTCCCGAGCGGGCATAGATCGCTGCGCGCTGCGCGCCGGCATTATTCGCGGAGGAGATATTTTCGCCCCACCATACGGTGCGGCCCCAGCGCGAAAAAATGTGAGCGTCAAACGGCTGCGATTCGTAGGTGCCCTCGGATTCATTTTCAGGCCCCAGCGTGAAAATCTTTCCTGGATTGGCTGCGGCAAGAAACAGTTTTCCGCCAGGGGCGGTGGCGATCGCGGTTACCTGGCGCGCGGTTGCCTTCACGAGCTTCGAGAAGACGTGATTGCCTTCGAGTTCCAGAACCGCGCCGTCATTTCCCGTTCCGAGGAGTAGCTTTCCGCCGGGGAGAAGTCCCATCGCATAGACCACATCGTCCCGCGCGCTCCACAGCTCTTCGGGAGAACCATCCGGAGCGATTCGATAAACCGAACTCGAATTTACGGTGAAGAACGGCGTAAAAGAGTTGGGCTGCGGCTGCGTAGCGGCTCCGATTGGGTTTCCAGCCGGGCCAAGCGAAATCACAAAATTCGACGTGGTTGTCGTGTCCGCCGTTATGGGGCGCGGTTGCCCGGGGGCTGGCGGAGTCTTCTCGCCCACAGCGGAGACGTACAGTTCCCCATTCGCAGCCTGTAGCAGCGACGTGATTTCTTTTTTCGAGGTTTCGTAGAGGACAAACGCGCGGCGATTGTTGGACGCCTTCGGAATGCGCAGAACCCGCCCGCTCGGCTCCGTCCCTGCCAGGACGTTTCCGCTCGTATCGAGCGCCAACGAACGAATATGTGTTTCTTCGCTGGAATAAAAAACCTGCCCCTTGCCATCCGGCGCGACAGAAAAAATCTTTCCGGTGTCGCCTGTCGCGACGTACACGGTTCCGTCTTTGTCCACGGCCAGATCCCAAATGTATTTCATCTTTGGATCAAAGAAAACGGAGGATTGGCCGGCGGGCGTCACTTTGTAGACTTTTCCGTCGGGCGACGTGCCCACGAACAGATTTCCCGCGGCATCGAGAGCGAGCGCCTGGGCCGCCAGCTCGGAGGATTCAAATACGCTGGTCGATTTTCCGCTGGCATCGATTTTCAACACTTTCGCGTTCGAGCCGCCCGCCGCGTAAAGATTTCCTTTTGCATCGGCGCGGATTTGGAGGAGATAGGCGAGGTTGGCGTCTGCAAATTCGGCGAAGCGCGGGGCGAGAAACATTTTTCCGTCGCTGCGCAGCGCGACGCCTTTCGCCGTCCCTTTGTCAAATTCTTCAAATGTCGCTTGCCGCCACCAGCGCGTGTGTTCGGCAAGCGCGGGGACCGCTATGGCGAGTACTGCCGCGGCGAGAAATATCCACGTGCCCGGGTGAGCGAGGGCGGCGGTTGTTGGACCGCGTGGATCGCGGGCATTTGAAATTGCATTGCGCATAAGACTCCTGAAGGACCCGGCGACGCGCGACAGCCTGCCGCTCACTTGATTTGAATCGTAATGGATGTGGATCCCTGAACGATCTGATCGAGCGGCAGCGACCATTCTCCCGCCGCCGATTGCCGAACGACAAGAGAACTCGCCGGGCCGCCGCGCTGGTCGAGAAGATTGATCTGGGACGCGGGGACGTTCGGCATCACTTTATCCTGCACCACCATGGTCGGCGAGGAACCGAGCAGCGTCACGTACAGCCGGTTGTTTCTCCGTTCCCGGTTCAAAACCGAGATGAGCTGCTCGAGGCTGTCCAGGCGCGCCTGCGATCCGGATACGACGCTCATGCGGTTCAACGTGGCCGAATCGCTGGCCAGAATTTGCATGTTCGCGCCACGCACCGCTTGCGGCGGAATCGCGATCCGCACATCGCGAATCACCGGCGATCCGCGGTACGGGCGCAACTGCACGCGCACGGTGACCGTGTCGCCCGGCTCTGCTTCGGATTTATCCAGCCACGCGCCTTCGATCGTCGCCTGGCGGCGCTCCGGCATGGACTCCATGCGGAGCGTCACACGCTCGATGTCCGCCGTTTCAAACTGGTTCGAGAAAATTCTCTGGAAAATATTTTGCACCGAGGTCGAGACGGGCAAGCCGTCGGGAATGAAAGAATCGATCGGCGGGAAAAGATTATCCAGGGTCACGCTGGAGTGGCCGGCGATGTCGATTCCCCCGGTCAAATGCAGCGTGGTTCCTTCGCCGTACACGCTGCTCTGGATCAAGCCGTTCAGCGCCGCAATGCCCATCAGAATCGGCGTGAGCTTCGGATTCGACATCATGCGGAAGGAAAGCTTTTTGTCACCGTCCGGCGAAGCCACGGTCATGTCGATCGGGATCAATTTTGGTGAGGCTCCCAGACTGCCCACAACAGCGGTCACGCGATCCTGGCTGAACGATCCGATCGTTCCGCCGACGTTCACAATTTTTGTCGATTCCAGATCGGAGCTAAGCGTGGTCAGGACGCGGGCCCGAGCCATGGGCATCTGAACGGAGCCGAATCCGAACAGCGGATGCCCGCACACATACACGCGCCCGTCCACAATCGCCGTGACCGTGCACGATGCATTCAGCGACAAGTCGCCTTCGAGGAGCACGGCGCTGACCATGTCTCCAGGACGAATGTTTGCATCGTCGGGCCGCGCGTCGGTGCTGCCGCCCTGCGTCGCCGCCATGCCGTATGCTGCAAATTCCTTCTCGAATTGCCGAATGGCCACGGCGCTGAATCCCGAAAAGACGAGCGGGGAATCAATCGGCGTCAGAAAACTTCCGCCGGAAACGCCGGCCCGCGAGGCCCAATCCGTGGGAATCTCAAATCGCGCTTCCAATTGCTGTGCAGGCGCCGCCGAGGCTGGCATCGCCTCGGCGCGAATCGCCCCGGGCTGGCCCTTCGGCAGGCTAAAAATATTTTCAATCGGCGTGACTCCGGCCAGTGGTTCCTTGCTGAACTGGCCGAGCTTGAGGGAGAGCGCCCCGGCGAGTTTCCCGTCGATATAAACCGGGCTGCCGCTCATTCCCGCGACCACACCTGTGTGCTCCAATTTTGGGCCCAGGAGTTGCACGAGGATGATCGATTCCTTGGGCGCCAGAAAATTCGGCATCACGCCGATCACCACCAAATCGAACTTTTCGATCTGGTCGCCGGCAAAAATCGTGTACGCCTCGCCCTTCATTCCGGCCTGGACTTGCGAGAGCGGAAAAATTTCAGGATCCGCGGCAAACAGCGCCGGCGCGAGCAGGGACACAAAGAGCGCGGCAAGCAGGATACGCTTGCAAGAAGAGAAGAGGCGTGCCGGGCGGCCTGATCTATTTACATGCATTAATCTTCCATGATACGCGTGCTGTCTCTGGGAATCAATGATGAGGCCTGCCGAATGCGGCTTCGCCTAGGTTTCGTTCGTGGTCGTACTCGAAGACTCCGGTCCTGGCGGGATTTTTTGAACAACAGGGCTAATTTGATTGGCAACACCATTGGGTGCCAATAGTTGAAGCGAACCAGTCATCAGCAATGCGCCCAGCAGGACTTCTCCCGGGAAGGCGTATTTGTACATCCACTTCAGTTGGTCGAGCCCCAACACCGCCTGAGGCGAAACAATCATCCAGGCGCCCATTGCCATCAGAATCCAGCCGGCCAGTCTGGACGGGCTTAGTGGATTACCTTGCTTTACAAACGACGCGGGAGGGTTCTGAATTTTGGCTGCCGCGGGATCCACCGGCCCCGGATATTTGCAAAATCGATCGTTCAGCAACGCGCCGACCAGGCCATTGTTGGTGGTGTTGCCGGCCGTGGAGAACATTGGAATCAGACCCGTATACATAGTCACAAACGTCGCGACGAATCCATCGATGTCCCGCACATGGAGCAGCACGGCTACAATCGGCGCCATAAAAAATGCTGCGCCCCCCGGGATTCCGGGAGATTCCAAGCCCAGAACGAGCACCGGCGGAACCAGCGTCACGATCTCCGCAAGAGAAATGGGGAAATTGAGGAGACGAGCCACGGATATCGTAACGAGCATGACGGAAATAGTGGCGCAACTCTTGTTCATCACCGTGCCGAAAACGATGGAAACTTCCGCCATTTCGCGAGGCAAGCCCAACTCGGATTCCGCCGATACAAGATTCATCGCCAGGGTTTCGTAGGATCCCCCCGTGCCAAATCCCGTGGGCCACACGGCCGCGTAGTACGAAACGATCTGCTTCCAGGAGCGCTTCGACGCGAGCTTCACGATTGTAGCCAGGATGATTGACCAGCTCACGGTTACCAGGCCCACCCAGAGGGTCGTCCGGCCATACGCGGACATGCCCTGCAGACCGAATTTCATGGGAATGCCGATCGCCAGGCAGCCGATCATTAGCGGGTAATACCACAGAAGCTTCTGGAACGACCAAAGCACGGCTTGGCTGCACATGATCAGGCCACGCGCAACGGAACGCAGACCCGGAATGACGGCTGCTACGTAGCCGGTTAATACTGCGATGACCAGCGCTTGGACCAGAGGCTGTTCGGTGAGCAGCGTGGAGAGGGATTTTGCTAATTGTTGAATCCACTGGCCCACGCCCAGGATGGGCGCTCCCGGAGCGGCAAACGGCAGCTTGGTGAGAACCGGGATCCAAATCGTGACGTAGACCAGGGAAGCAAATCCCAGCACGACGTAGGCTGCCAGGATCGACCCAAACAGGCGTCCGGCGCCCTGCCTGTTGAATAGCACCAGCTTTGCGGTGGCTCCGGAAAGGAGCGCAAAAATAATGAGCGTGGCAAACGTCACAATCAACTTGGGGAAATAGGTGCCGCTCGTATAGATCGCGGCCGCCACTCGATTCCCGCGAAACAGAACGCCGATGAGCAAGCCGCCGGCCAGGAACGCAATTACACAAAACGCCAGTGGAATCCCGAAATATGCGCCGGGCTTTGCCTTCTTGCCCGAAGTTTTGTTCGTGTCCGCCGTCATCAGAACCATTCCAGTCCTGGCAGCACTTCCACAAGATGTTGTGAACCGGCCTTCTTGCGAGTCCAGATAGTACCTCAAGGATTCCCCCGACGGTCATTCCTCCTTGAAGGTTGGCTGTTGTTCGCGCCGTCTGGTATCTTTTGCGCATGCCAAACATCGCGAAGTTAGAGTGCTCCCGTTGCCGAAAATCTATTTCCGCGCAAACGCCGCAGACGCTTTGCCCGGATTGTTCCGGTTCGCTTTATGTCCGGTACGACTTGAGTCCCCTGCGCGGCGTAGCGGCGCGCGAAAAGATCGCTCAGGATGCATCCTCAGTGCCCTGGGCCGGCATGTGGCGCTACAGATCGGTACTGCCCGATGCCAAGCCGGTCACGCTTGGCGAGGGTTGGACACCGATGCTGCGAAGCCGCCGCTTCTCGAATGTTTATCTTAAGGAGGAGGGCGCCAACCCCACCTCCACGTTCAAGGCGCGCGGACTCGCCCTTGCGGTGACTATGGCGCGCCACTACGGCTTGAAGAAGCTGGCTGTGCCATCGGCAGGGAATGCCGCAGGCGCGCTCGCTGCTTATGCCGCCGCCGCAGGCATCGAAGCGTATATTTTCATGCCGAAGGACGTGCCTCTTGCCAACCTCGTCGAGGCGAAGGTATATGGAGCCAAAGTCACTCTGGTCGACGGGCTCATCTCCGACTGCGGGCGCATGGTGGCGGAACGCAAAGAGAAAGAAGGCTGGTTCGACATCTCCACTCTCAAAGAGCCCTTCCGCGTCGAAGGCAAGAAAACCATGGGCTATGAACTGGTCGAGCAGCTGGGCTGGGAATATCCCGACGCGGTTTTTTACCCCACGGGCGGCGGAGTGGGATTGATCGGCATGTGGAAAGCTTTTTTGGAGTTGGAAGACCTCGGCTGGGTGCGCCCCGGGAAACGGCCTCGCATGATTGCGGTGCAGTCCTCCGGGTGTGCGCCGGTGGTCCGCGCGTTTGAGCAGGGCGCGAAAGTGAGCCAGATGTGGGAAAATGCCGCTACGTTTGCGGCCGGCCTGCGCGTGCCGAAACCCTATGGGGATTCCATCATGCTGGAAATCCTGAAGGAGTCCGGCGGTGTGGCCCTGGCTCTCTCCGACGAGCAGATTCTGGCGTCGCTCAAGGACTGGGGAAAACACGAAGGTGTTTTTCTGTCGCCGGAAGGCGCCACCGCGACAGCCGCGTACGATCACTTGCTCGCGACGGGATTCCTCTCTGCCAAGGATCGCGTCGTATTGTTTAATACCGGCGGTGGGCTCAAATATACGGACGTAATCGGTCAGGCATTGGGCCTGCATGCTTCGGCAAGCTAAGCAAACATATCTAGCCAGGCTGAGTTGTTCAGGGTCAGGCCCCAGTTAAGGTAACAGCCCGGCTTTTGGGTTAAACTCCTCGAAGTTACATTCTCGGAAACTAGGCCGTCACCGCATTCAGGAAATTTTCAGTTCGTTGCATTAGTATACTTTTACGGGAAACCTGGGCGGAACCAGTGTTGGCGCATAATCCTTGACCTCGCGTACGGGCTGAAGGAACAACGATGCATTTCTCGGCGCCATTCATAAAACGGCCCATCGCTACGTCGCTGCTGAGCATCGCGATCCTGCTCGCAGGCGGAGTGGGTTTTTACTTTCTGCCGGTGGCGGCTTTACCTCGAGTGGATTTTCCGACGCTTTTTGTTCGGGCCAACTTGCCTGGGGCAAGTCCGGAAACGATGGCCTCATCCGTGGCAACGCCACTGGAACGCCAATTCGGGCGGATCGCGGGCGTCACGCAGATGACCTCCAGCAGCCAACTTGGCGCTTCGGGGATCGTTCTTCAGTTCGATTTGGATCGGGACATTAACGCAGCTTCCCGGGACGTGCAGGCAGCCATCAATGGCGCCGCTGGACAACTGCCGGCTGGACTGCCGGCCTTGCCGAACTACCGCAGGATTAATCCCGCCGAAGTGGACATCTTAGATATCGATATCTCGTCGGACACGGTTCCAAGGGGCCGTCTTTACGATCTGTGCGATTCCTTCCTGGCCCAAAAGATATCTCAAGTCCCAGGCGTAGGTCTGGTTCGCATCTCCGGGGGAGCGAAGCCCGCGGTTCGCGTGGACTTGAATCCTAACGCTCTTGCTCATTATGGGATTGGTTTGGAAGAAGTGCGGGCCGCGCTCCGGTCCGCCAATGCGAATTCTCCGAAGGGAACTCTGGAAAACGAATCCAATCGGTGGACCCTGAGCGACACCGACCAGCTTCTTAAACCTGACCAGTACTTTCCGCTGATCGTTGCTTACAGGAATGGCGCCCCGGTCCGGATAAGCGATATTGCGAAAGTGACCGAGGGAATCGAAGATCTGCGCAACTCGGCGTACGCAAATGGCAGGACCTCTGTGTCTATGGGGATTGGCCGGGAACCTGGCGCCAACGTAATAGAGACCGTGGACCGCATCATGGCGTTGCTTCCAGAATTGAGTGCTTCGATCCCTCCGACGGTTACTCTCGACACCAATTTTAATCGCACGACTACGATCCGCGCGTCCGTCAAGGATATCGAAATCACGATGTTGTTGAGCGTAATGCTGGTGATCATGGTTATTTTTTTATTCTTGCGCAACGCGTGGGCCACGATTATTCCCAGCATTGCGGTGCCGCTTTCTATCGTCGGGACGTTCGGGGTGATGTCGCTGTTGCACTATAGTCTCGACAATCTTTCGCTTATGGCGATGGCGATCTGCACCGGGTTTGTGGTGGACGACGCGATTGTGGTGATCGAGAACATCTCTCGCTATCTGGAAGCGGGCGATACTCCGATGCAAGCGGCCATGCGGGGTTCCCGTGAGATCGGGTTTACGGTCCTGTCGATGAGCAGTTCGCTGATCGCGGTATTCATTCCGCTCTTGCTGATGGGCGGCGTCATCGGCAGGTTATTCCGGGAATTTGCCGTCACGTTGAGCGTGGCCATTGTTGTTTCCCTATGTGTTTCGCTCACCACCACGCCCATGATGTGCGCTCGATTTCTAAGGTCGGAAAAGGAAATGCAGCACGGAAAAATGTATCAGGCGTGCGAGCGGGTGTTCTTGTGGAGTGTGAAGACTTATGCGGGAGCGCTGCGGTGGGTTCTGCGCCATCAACCCCTGATGCTCGTCCTGACTGGCGCGACCATCTGTCTAAGCGCGTATTTGTATTTTGTCATCCCCAAGGGCTTTTTCCCGGCGCAGGATACCGGTCTGATGGCAGGAAATATCATCGGAGCCCAGGATACCTCCTTTCCCGCGATGCAACAGAAACTGAAACAATATACAGACATCGTCATGAGCGACCCCGCGGTCAAGAGCATGATCGGCCAAACCGGAGGCGGAGCGGAAAATACGGGAGGGATGGAGATTGAATTGAAGCCGGTCGGCGAGCGAAAAGTCAGTGTGTACCAGGTAATTGAGCGCCTCCGGCCCAAACTTGCGGAGGTTCCAGGAGCCACACTTTTCCTGCGGGCGTATCAAGACATCACGGTCGGCGGGCGGATCAGCAGTTCGCAATATCAATACACGCTATCGAGTGAAAATCTGAATGACCTGCTGGAATGGGCGCCCCGAGTGGAGACCGCGATGACGCAGTTGCCCGAATTGCGCGACATCGCCAGCGATCAACAAACACGCGGATTGCAGGCGTCACTGGTGATCGACCGCGATACGGCATCGCGATTGGGAATTTCACCGCAGGCGATCGACAATACGCTCTACGACGCATTCGGACAGCGGCAGGTCTCCACGATCTATACGCAGTTGAATCAGTATCATGTGGTGATGGAAGTTGATTCGGCGTTTCGGGACAGCACGGACGCAATCCGCAGCCTATATGTGAGATCTTCAAACGGGAGCCAAATACCTCTAAGCGCCTTTACCCACTTTGACACGCGGAATACGGCCCTCTCCGTCAACCATCAGGGCCAATTTCCCGCGGTTACGATTTCGTTCAATCTTGCGGAGGGGGTCGCTCTGGGCGATGCAGTGACGAAAATCCAGGAGGCAGTCTTCCACATGGGACTTCCTGCCGATATTCATCCGACGTTCCAGGGAAACGCGCAGGCATTCCAATCTTCGCTGTCGAGCCAGCCGTGGCTCATTCTGGCCGCGCTCGTCACCGTATACATTGTATTGGGGATGTTGTACGAAAGTTACATCCACCCGGTGACGATTCTCTCGACCCTGCCCTCGGCAGGGGTTGGAGCTCTTTTGGCTTTGTTGATATCTCACAACGAATTGACCGTAATCGCGCTCATTGCAATTGTTCTGTTGATCGGGATTGTCATCAAGAACGCGATCATGATGATTGATTTTGCCATTGAAACAGAACGGACCGGCAAGTCTCCCGAGGAATCGATTTATCAGGCGTGTCTGCTGAGATTCCGTCCGATCATGATGACGACGGTCGCGGCGCTTTTCGGAGGGTTGCCGCTAGCGTTGATGACCGGTACCGGTTCGGAAATGCGCCGCCCCCTCGGGATCAGCATTGTAGGTGGCTTGCTGGTGAGTCAAGCCCTCACTCTTTACACGACTCCGGTGATTTATTTATATATGAACCGCTTGCAATTGCGAATTCGTGGTCACAAAGAGGCGAGGACCTTCGCGGGCCAAACAACTCCTCACCCGGCGTCCATCAAGTAGCTGCCTGCCACCATTCGCGCTCTACTTCGTCCTGGAAGAAATCCCCGCCTCTGAAGAGGCGGGCTACAGCAATTCCCGTTCGGCTTCCAAAAGGCGTGCGCCGAGGCGGTTGCAAAACATTTCTTCCCGGGGCACACTTTCTTCATGAGCACATACGACCTGATTTGTATTGGAGCGGGGCCCACGGGGCTGGCGTGCGCCATCGAAGCCAAGCGCGCCGGCATGCGTCCGCTGGTGATTGACAAAGGGTGTCTTTGCAATTCTCTCTACCATTACCCCGTCAATATGGTGTTTTTCACGACGCCTGAACTTCTGGAAATCGGCGATCTGCCGCTCACGAGCGCCGCGGAGAAGCCGACGCGCAGCGAGGCGCTCAAATATTATCGAAAGTGCGCCGAGCATTACGATCTGGATTTGCGGCTCGGCCATCGCGTGGAGCGGGTCGATGGTGCGAACGGAAAATTCAGCGTGCACACGCGGGACGAGCAGGGAATTCCCGCGCAATTCGCCGCCAGGAAAATTGCGGTCGCCACCGGCTACTACGACCTTCCGAATCGCATGGGCATTCCCGGTGAAGATTTGCCGCACGTTTCGCATTACTACACGGAGCCGCACCCGTTCTGGCGCATGAATGTTGTTGTGATCGGCGGAAAAAACTCGGCTGCGGAAGCTGCCCTGGATCTTTACCGCAATGGCGCGAAAGTCACTTTGGTTCACCGGCGTGCGGAACTTGGCTCGACCATTAAATATTGGGTTCGGCCGGACATCGAGAACCGCGTCAAGGCCGGGCAGGTTCGCGCGCTTTTTGAAACGCAAGTAAAGCGAATTGAAGAGGGCCGCGTGGTGGTTTCCAATCACACGGGCGAAACGTCACTGCCGGCGGATCAGGTCTTCGCGTTGACGGGATACCATCCGGACTTCCAATTTATGCGTTCGCTGGGAATTTCGCTCGACCCGGAAACCAATAAGCCCACCATGGACCCGCAAACCCACGAGAGCAATGTCGCCGGAATTTTCGTCGCCGGAGTGGTGATCGGCGGAAATCATACCAGCGAGATATTCATTGAAAATGGCCGCTTTCACGGCAAGCAAATCGTTGCGGCATTGACGGGCGGGCGACTACATTCCGCTTCAGGCATTTGAACTATATCCCAAACGTTGACTATTGCTGTTGAACTTCTGCATCCGTTGGACAGTCCTGGATTGCGAGAGGCTCGTCATCCGGTATGGACTCAAGTTTTCCTAGCGTATATGTTCCGGATTCTGAGGGGCCTTTCTTGGGCTCGAAGCGGTATGTTCCTCCGAGGTCGCCGTCGCGCCGTTTGCCGGTAAAGGTGGTCTTTCCGACCGCGCTGGTCACGGAAAATCCAAAATTATCGCCTGCGTAGTGACCCCTTACAGGACCGCTTCCGGAAAGGGGCTGTTCGACGGCCATGCAACCCGATAGAGACCCATTCGCCTCGAGAACGGTGATTCTGAACTCACCAGAAACGTTTGAAGACTGATTGCGAATAGTTCCTTCAAACTCTTCAACCCGAAACTTCATATTTCCAGAGTAGAGAGGCCATTGGAAATATGCTGGTGCGTCTCGGAATGCGATCGCTTGATAAGCCATTAAGGCGCCATATCCGAGGAGGACCAAGGCTGCGTTCGAGCTAACCAGCCATCCCAATGCGGACCAGAAGGGGCTCTTGCGTCTTGCAGGCGAATACGGCGCAGGGGGCGGGTTAGGAATTGGAGCATGAGCTGTGTCGGCGTTCGTCTGAGGCCGTGTATCCGATGGTTGAGCGGCAGATGCGGCTTCGGCTCGCAATTGATTGTCATATGCGACGCGGTGCTTGCTCAGAATTTCATATGCTTCTTGAATTTCCTTGAACTTTTCCTCCGCCCGCAATACCTCCGCAAGGGGAGCATTTCTCAGCTTGTCAGGGTGGTACTGTTTGGCAAGTCTTCGGTGGGCTCTCCTGATCTCGTTTGTGGACGCAGTCGGAGAAACGCCCAGCGTTTGATAGTGGGTCATAGCTTCAATCTCAAGGTCCGAAACGCTTCGAGAGAAAGTTGCCGGCCAATACTGACCATGAACTAGGGGACGGTAGCTATATTATCAGTAATATCTCCCTAGTTCCAGTTTTCGGGGTGGCCCGGATTTGGCGACTTTGTATCGTGGGCCTCAGGCGGCGTTTGAACTATTTTCCACGCAATGCTAGAGTGAATTATTCGATTCGACTAAGGGCCGAAGTAGCTCAGTTGGTAGAGCAGTCGATTCGTAATCGACAGGTCTCCGGTTCAAGTCCGGACTTCGGCTCCATTGTTTCTTCAAACCATTTTAGTCAGAAATGATAACTACGGATAATTAGCGCGAATTGAACGAGTTGAATCCCGGGAACGCCAATCTCCCGATTGGCGTTACACAAACCGCCAATCGGGAGATTGGCGTTCCCAGGGACCGAATTAGCCGCCATTCTTTGCATCCAAGCCAGTTATTGAGGAGCTTGGCTATGCTCGGCTTTTGTTCGGCCCCAAAGATCTTCGCTGGCGATCCGCGCGCCCTCGGCCATCGCTTCCAGCTTCGCCCACATGATCGTCGGATGGACGCGTCGGTTGAATTGCTCCTGCGCGAAACCGCAATCGGTGCTAGCAATTACATTTTCGCGGCCGACGACGCCCGCGAACCTCAGGATGCGTTCGGCCACTAGTTCTGGATGCTCCACGACGATCGTGCCGTGGCTGACGACGCCGGGAGCCAGAATCTTGCCTTCCGGCAGCTTGACGTCCTTCCAGACGCGCCATTCGTGTTCGTGCCGGGGATTGGCGGCCTCGATGAGATAGGCGCCGGCGCGGACTTTGAGAATGAGATCTACGATCTTCCGTAACGGAACGTCGGTTGTGTGCGGCCCCGGCCAGCTTCCCCAGCAAACGTGGTAGCGCACGCGATCTTCCGGGATTCCTTCCAATGCATGGTTCAGGACATCGACGTGGCGGCCCACCCATCGGTAGTAGTCCTCGAAGCTTGCCGGTGGCACCATCCTGTCGTACGTCACGGCGGCGCGGGCGTCATCCAGTTGCAGCAGGAAGCCGGCGTCAACTATGGCGCGGTATTCCGTCCTCAATGCTTCTGCCAAGGCCACAACGAGTTCTTCGTCGTTGCGGTAGTATTCGTTCTTCCTGTCCGGGATGGCGCTGGAGGGAGCTGCCACCGGGAGGAATGCTTCCTCCACCTTCACGCCCTGGAGCCCTGCCTTCAGGTTGTCGATGTCATGCTGAAGTTCGGCGAGGCCGGTGTATTTCACCGGTGCGACGCAAATCGCTTCTTGCCTGGTTACGTTGGACCAGGTGCGATCGTTTCCACCTTCGAGCTCCGCGTAAAACTCCTTGAAGCGCTCCCTGTCCGCGCCTCGTGCAAACGGGTTCGCTCCCGGCTTCACCGGTCGCATCTCGAAGCCGCTCACACGCTTCAAAGCGTAAAGAGACCAACTGGTGGACTTGCCGAATTCCCCGTCGTTGACGATGTCAATGCCCGCCTGGGCTTGCCGCCGCACGACTTCGGCGACTGAGTCTCTCAGGCATTGCTCGTAGGCCTGCGCGCTTCCAGCGTCGCCACTTTCCTTCGCGCGCACAAGTTCGAGAAGCCGGGGCGGACGGATCAGGCTGCCAACGTGAGTAGTCAAAATGCGTTTCGAGCTGCGTTTCATTTGGAAGGGACCTTAGGGTTTGAATTCGATCAGGAGATTGCTGATTGGAACTTTGCCCACGTCCTTGGAAGCGTGGACGACCGCCGGCCGCCACATCACAACGTCCGGCACAAGTTCCCGGGTTTCTTCTTTTCCGTCCGTCCATTGCTGCACCATCGTGTCGTTCAGAAAAATTGCCAGGCGCAGGTTGTGGCTGTGGGGCGCGGCGTACTCGCCGGGCTTCATTTTTTCGGCAAACACGGTGAAATCTTTCCCGTCGTACAAGATCTTGTTGCCCGGAGGGGGCGGTGTTCCAGCTCCTTGCGGCATCACTTTGGGATGCGCCGGTTTGATTGCCACTTCGAGATAGTCCCCACTTTTGGGGGGAGAATAGCGTTCACCTGCCTCGAACACTTTGATGTCGCCTCGCTCCATCTTCTGACCGTTCACTTCGACAGAGCCGAGGGCCACGACGACGCGCTCTCCGCAGGGAGCCGCAGCCGCCGCGCACGGCGCGCTATTCTTGAACACTCGAACGAAATCATTTTCGAGAAGTGGACTCGTCTGAACGGCTTGAAGGAAAAGCAACGCTACAAGCATCATGTTCATATTCGTTGCGCCTTTCCGTCTCGTTGCTGTGATACCGCGCGTAGTGTACAGCATTGTGCTCTAACTTTGTGGCATGGAATTGCTTGTGAATCTTTCCGAGAGGGCCGGACGGGCGAGAACCACTGACGGATAGTGCGCTAATCGGTCACTTGAAATTCCCCGGATGCACAGGAATCCGATTGCGGGAAGTCTGGGGATATTTCAATCGTTGAGGAGTTTCGCGACCACGTCCGCAGCGTGGTAAGTTAGCCCGTTAGGTGGCAGAAAGCGGTCCAGCGTCGTTAGGTCGTTGCCCGAGGTAACCACACCCATCTCGGTTAAATCCCCGTTTCGCACCTGGGGATGGCCGATCGTTGCAAGCAGCGCGTTGCAGAGGCATCTCTTTCCCGCTGTATCTTCCAATTTCCCGCCCTTACTGACATACACCGTCAGTGGCTCCGCGGAACAGCGATAGCCAATCGTGCCTTCGGGCGTCCGGTAAGCTTCGCGCAAATATCCGAGGTCGCAGACGCGAGGCCTTGCCAAATAGACTTCCATTTCTGACAAGGTGCCTTCCAGCTGAACGACCTTGAAAGGGAAATTTGTGGGAGAAGCCGATGAATCGGTCGCTACTCGTGCTTGCGAGGAGGCGACTTTTTCGAGGATCGCCTGCTTGTAATCCCTTCTCAAGCCTGACTCATCACAAAATGCGAATGCAGTTCCTACTTGGATGCCAGCAGCGCCAACACTCTTTGCTTCGCGCAATTTGTCCGGCGAACCATAACCGCCGGCAAGCCAGAATGGCCGACCCAATTGGCGAATCTTATCGATATCGACCCGGTCGCGCTCTCCATAGATCACTTCGCCGGTGTCGTCCACCTGCAATTTCCCGCGAGGTGGTGCGTTGTGGCCCCCAGCGGTGTGCCCCTCGATGATGAATCCCTCCACGCTGCCATTGGCTTTCTTGAGCATCGCCGCAGCGAGCACATTTGAGGAAATGATTGCAAGGAACCGAGGACGGGCAAGCGGCGGAAGATTTCCCGCCATGAACTCTGCGGGATCGAACTCCAATTTCGCTTCCTCGCCCTCTTGCCCTCCTGCCACATGCAATGGATAGGTTGCGGGCTGGTGATGGACAAAGCAGTCAAGTACGCCAGGGATCTTCACGGGGATGCCCGCGCCCATCAGGACGTAACCCACTCCAGCGAGCATTGCTCCGTACAAGGAAGGGAGGTGCGGGATCTGGATCTTTTCCAGGTAATTGATGCCTACCGGATTCTCATGGCCTTCACGCGCAAGAAACACTTCGACAAAGTTCGCTACGATGCATAGCTCTTCCCGCTCCCGCGGGCCGTCTTTCTCATGCAAGGGCAAAGTCCTATATGGCGCTCTCTCGTGCTTGCCGCCCGGAATATAATATTCCCGCTGGACGCGTTCCGCCATTTCGAGGAAGGGGAAATGAGCAAGACCGCGGCGCATGTGTCCGCCGGGATCGCCATCCTGCAAGCGCCTAACTAGGATCTGGTCCAGCGCGGTACCCGAAACAACTCCCAGATGGCCGAGTTGGGAGACGGCTCGCGCAAGCCGCCAATTCGAGACGCCCGCGCCCATGCCGCCCTGAATGATCGTCGGATAATTACTCATGCCCCGAATTTTGTCACAGCGCGTGGAATCCGACTGTAAGACTTTTGTAATTCTATTGGACGGGATTCCTTGTGGAACGTTGTCAATTCACCATGCGGCGAACGCTTTCGAGCGCCTGGCGCGCGAGCGTGTAACGCGGCTCGATGGCCAGCGATTTCTGAAAAAGTTCGCGCGCGCGGTTGATCATGCCTTTGGCGAGATAGATGCGTCCCAAGTTGAAATAGGGAAAGTGCCGCGGTTCATAGCGCGTTGCCGTCATGGCCTGCTCGAGCCACGGTATGGCTTCGTCATAGCGGTTGAGGTCGATCAGGTAGGCGCCGATATCGTTGTACGGATTGCCGAAGTCAGGGTCGATCTCGATGGCGCGCTTGCATTCCGCGATCGCTTCAGAAATTTTTCCCTGGAAATGATACGTCCAGCCGAGAAACGTGTAAGCCTCGGCGGTGGGATGCAGCGCCAGCGATCCGAGGTAAAGCTCGACGGCGCGGTCGTAGTCGCCCTCCATCTGCGCCGCAAACGCTTCCTGGAAGCGCTGCTTTGCTTCCGTCTCGTGATCCGATGGCATGGCCCATTTAGAGCACAGCGCTGGAAGCGTGTCAAACTTCCAAACCAGTTGAAGAGAAAATGGACTGGGTTCCCGAAATCGGAAGTCCCGGAGGGACGGCAGATTGTAGCCCACCACGGCAGTGGTGGGAAAATATGCGAAACGTGAAAAACAAGCCCCGGCAGGGGCGACACGCGTCACGAAGATGCCAGACTTCGCCCCGCCGGAAATTACTTCGAGATTCCGAACCCGTCGATCTGCACGTCGAGCTGGTGATTGATCCGGATACCGTAGATGCCGTCGGTCTTCGCGGCGGCTCCCGTTTTGGGCAGCGTCGTGACTACCATGCCGTTGATGACGAATTCGATTTTGTCGCCCTTCACGCGCACTTCAAGAGCGTTGGTGGCCGTACCGCTGGCGTCGGGCTTTTTCACCGCGGCGCTCGCCGTCTTGGGCGACACTCCTTGCGTCGAGGAGCCATCGCGTCGCTTGATGAGATACGTCCCGTCGTCCGTCACCATAAAATAAAGGTAGCTTTGCGTTGCCCCTTCGAGACCGCTTCCGCCAAAGATGAGCCCGTAGTATTCGTCGTAGCCGGTGGATTTGATCAGCTTGAATGTGCCTTTGAGCGTGTAGTCGCCAGTGGCTGTATTCGCAGGGTTCCAGTAGACAGCAGCCATCGGATTGATGGCGTGGAAGCCCGATCCGCTGACCGTGAACTTGTTAGCGCCGGGGGCATCCGGGTCGGATGCGTCCGCGCTGTGGTCCGACCGCAACTTCCAGCCCTTTGGCGATTGCGCGAATGCCGGCGCCGTGGCGAGCAATGCGGCCAACAGGAATCCAATGAAGTGCTTCATCTCGATGCCTCCTCAGGAAATGGCTTCTCCGAATCATACTCCCGTTCCGAGCTTGTTTGTCTCGGATTTGTGTAGCGCCCGCCTTCAGGCGGGCATCCGGCCACGCCTAAGATGCCCGCCTGAAGGCGGGCGCTACAGGCGAGTTTCTCCGCATGCTAGAATTCTATCGTGTCCAAACAAATCATTCGCCCCGCCCGCACGATCAGCGGCTCGCTCGAAGTTCCTGGCGACAAATCCATTTCCCATCGTTACGCCATGCTCGCGGCGCTTGCCGAGGGCCAGAGCGAAATTACG
Source organism: Verrucomicrobiia bacterium (assembly GCA_035604385.1). Taxonomy (GTDB): domain Bacteria; phylum Acidobacteriota; class Terriglobia; order Acidiferrales; family UBA7541; genus Palsa-360. Next base: position 17,696 of record DATNIO010000298.1, read on the forward strand.
CACTTTTCCGCGGCGGCCGATTGCCGCAGCACCCTGGATTGTTTCTCGCAACTCGGCGTGAAAATCGAAATTCAGGGTGACCGCATCCGCATCGCCGGCCTGGGCCTCGACGGCCTGCGCCGACCGCGCCACACCCTCAATGCCGGAAATTCAGGTACGACGATGCGCTTGCTCGCCGGGATTCTGGCCGGACAGGAATTCCGCTCGACCCTTGAGGGAGACGCTTCCTTGCGGAGCCGGCCGATGCGCCGTGTGATGGACCCGCTGACGCAGATGGGCGCCCGGATTCACGCGCGCGAAGGAGGTTTCGCCCCGCTGAAGATTGAGGGCACGCGTCTCTCTCCCATCGATTACACGCTTCCCGTTCCAAGCGCGCAAGTGAAGTCCGCCGTACTTCTCGCCGGATTGTTCGCGGATGGCGTGTCTTCCGTGACGGAACCTGTCCGGACGCGCGACCACACGGAATTGGCTCTCGCGGAATTTGGCGCGCGCCTCGAGCACGAGGGCCGCACGATCCGCATTCACGGACGCCCGCGCCTAAAAGGGTGCGCGCTCGCGGTTCCGGGCGATCTTTCGTCCGCTGTTTTTTTTCTGGCGGCGGCGATGGTGCTTCCGGAATCGAACCTTGTGATTCACAACGTCGGCCTGAATCCCACGCGTTCCGCCGTGCTCGATATTTTGGGCTCGATGGGAGCGCCGGTCAGTTTGGTTTCGATTCGCAGCGAACACGGAGAACTTGTCGGCGACGTTTCTGTTCGCCACGAACAGCTCAAAGGAGGCTCGATCGAAGGCGACGCCATCGCCCAGTTGATCGATGAGCTCCCGGCGATCGCCGTGCTGGGACCGTACACCGAGCAGGGAATCGAGATCCGCAACGCGGCCGAGCTGCGCGTGAAGGAAAGCGATCGTATCGCGGTTCTGGCGGAAAACCTTCGCCGGATGGGCGCGAAAGTGGAGGAACTTCCCGACGGCTTGCGCGTGGCGGGCCGCTCCGCGGGCCGCTTGCACGGCGCGGAGATCGAGCCGCACGGCGATCATCGCATGGCCATGGCCTTCGCCATCGCCGCGCTTGGAGCCGAAGGGGAAACGGTGATTCGCGACGCCGAATGCGCTGCGGTATCCTACCCGGAATTTTTCTCCACGCTGGAGCGGCTGGTCGAGCGATAGCGGCTCCAGAAGGAAGGCGCGGCATCGAAATTTGTATGAATACTCTGTAACAAGACTTCAATACGTCATTAGGGAATCCGCACCATTTAGAACACAATCGCACCTCCTTTCTTGACACCCCGTTGCCGCAGCGGTTAACCTCGCGTGCGAATGCGTGGAAGACTTCGTCGGATACTAATCGCTCTGCTGATTTTGGCGGGCGTGGTGGCGCTCGCCTATCACTCGCGCCATAAGATTCATTTGGCCGACTTTACGTGGAAGAAATTCATCTCCAGCGTCGGCCAGGCGAATATTCTTCTTCTCTTGCTTTGCCTGATTGGGATTTACGCGTGTTATGCGATCCGCGCGGTCCGGTGGCAGCGATTCTGCAAATATGTGGGTCCCACGGATTTCATGAACACATACGCGGGGACGCTGATGGGCTTCGCGTCGATCTTTATTTTGGGACGAGCCGGCGAGCCCGTCCGGCCCTTGATCCTTGCGCGCAAAGAACGTCTCCCTGTGTCCAGCATGTTCGGGATTTTCTTTTTGGAACGGTTCTGTGACTTCTCCGCGGCCGCGGTCCTCGCTTGCCTTGCCTTGCTTGTATTTCCCAACCGCTTGTCCGATGCCGGTGCGGATATGAATTGGGTGGACAGCGCGCGAGGCGGGGGCTGGCTTTTGCTCGCCGCGATGTCTGGCCTGATTGCAGTTCTGGTCGTTTACCGTTTGCATGGAGCGGCGATCCTGGACCGCGGCCTCGAGCGTTGGCGCACCGCGGGCGGTTTCCGGAGCCGCTTCGCTTCGGCGATCACGGGAATCAGCGAAGGTCTGCAGGCCATCCGGACAACTTCCGACTTGCTGGCGGCCATTTTCTATACTGCGTTGCACTGGATTCTTGCGACGCTGATCTACCTAGGGGTCGCCAAGGGATTCGGAGAAGCCTTCCTACACTCCGATATGAATTTCTCGGGCGCGATGCTGCTCCTCGCTGTGACTCTGGTCGGATCGGTGCTGCAACTTCCCGGGGTGGGCGGCGGAGCGCAAATCGCGAGTTTCATCGCCTTGACGAAAATTTTCGGTGTTGAGCAGGAACCCGCGGCCGCGATCGCGATGGTCCTCTGGATCACTACATTTGCCGGATCCACGTTAGCCGGAATTCCCCTGTTGATCCACGAAGGCCTGTCGATGGGCGAATTGCGCCAACTGGCGCGCGCTGAAGCCGAGGCGGAAGAGTCCGGCAAGCACATTTCGGTTCCGGGGGCGAATGGCATTAAGCCTTCGGGCGCGGCAAAGCGAAATTTGCGAGGAGATTCGGCGCAGTGAAGTGCCCATTTTGTTCGGCCATGGAAGACAAAGTCATTGACTCGCGCGAAGGCCGCGCCGGGGATCTGATCCGCCGCCGCCGCGAATGCCTGAAGTGCGGCCGTCGCTACACGACCTACGAGCGCATCGACGAAATCCCCTACATGGTGATCAAGAAGGACGGCCGCCGCGAGCGTTTCGACCGGCAGAAAATTCTCCAAGGCCTGCTGAAATCGTGCGAGAAACGGCCTGTGGCCACGGCCAAGCTCGAAGCGTTGGTGGACGAAGTGGAACGTTTCGTCCACGAAGCGCCCGAGCGCGAGCGCAAGACCAGTGAAATCGGCGAGCTCCTGATGAACCGGATCAAGAAGCTCGACAAAGTTGCGTACGTCCGCTTCGCTTCGGTCTATTTGGATTTCAAGGACGTGAAAGAATTCATGTCCGAATTAAAAGGTCTGTTGAAAGACCGCTCGAAAAAGTAGCTCCGCCCGCACCAAAATTAGTCGCAGAGAAAAGGCCAGGTTTGGTGGCGCAGGCTTCTAGCCTGTGGGTTTTAGTTGCGCCGAGGCTCGATCTTCTCGCAACCAACCCCCACAGGCTGGAAGCCTGCGCCACTAAGACCCCGGATTGCCGCGTATTTCTGGGACTCCGAGGATCCGCACTCCTTGCGCGGGGTTCTCCACGGCATAGGCTAGTGCGCCGACCATCTGCTCGATCGTGACGAGCCCGAGACGCCGCGCAGATTCCCGCGTTGCCGGAATCTGCTCCATCAGCCAGTACATCGGCTTTAAGAATAGCGGCCATCGCCGCCCGGGTCCCAGCACGTACCAAGGACGCAGGATCGTGGCGTTCAAACCGCTTTCGCGAATCGTCTGTTCGACTTCGGCGCGCACCGCGACGTAAAACTTCATCACCGGAGCGGGTTGCGCCACGCTGACATACACAAAATGCTTGACGCCGGCCAGGCGCGCGGCTTCGATGGCGGCGCGCGCCGAACCCAGATCGACGGCTCGAAATTCATCTTTCTTTGACGGATTCGGATGCGTCACGCCAACCAGTTGTACGAACGTCTCCGCGGGTGGAATTTGCGAGGTGAACGAATTCTTATCGAGCGCGTCGCCGTGAACCACTTGGCAGCCTTGCGGCAGTTTGTGTTCGGAACCGTGACGCACGAGCGCTTTGACCACGCGTCCCCGGCGCACAAGCTCCACGAGCAAGCTGCGGCCCATGAAACCTGTGCCACCAGTAACAAATACGGTTGGCATGCCACACTCCTCCCCTCCGCGGGAAGCATGAAAATACGACTGACATGGGTACGGAAGGCTGCAAGAATCTAGTCTTGCTGAGAGTGTGCCGTCAAGCGCCGCGATATAAGCGCTCGCACGATCGATTGAAGAAACTTTCGTTGCTCAGGGACGCAGTGGGCCCGGAACAATCCGGGCCCATTGGATCAAGCGAGAGGGAAGATGCGTTACCCGATTCGCAAGTTGTTTTCCACCGAGAAGACTCCAGGAACCGTATTCGCGACGATCCCCGCAATATTCTTGTCCATCTGATTCATGACCACGCCTTCGAGAGTCACGTGCCCATTTTTCACGATGATATGCACTTGCGGGATTGCGCCCATCGTGTACCGTCCGAGGTCCGCGTGGGAAAAGACGGCGCGAAATTCGGCGCGTCGAATGCGATTATCCATAAGCGAAGGTGGCAGCACCTCGATGTTGTTCACCACATTGGTAACGCCAGGGATCGATTTTACAAATTTTCCGGCATCATCCTTGGTGACGGCATGCTCGCTGGTCACCTGGCCGCTCAAAATCACTTCTGCGCCATTCACCTGATAATCCAGGCTGTCGAAGACTCCGTACCAGGGAAGCATCGCCAACTCGTGATGCACCTGGTCGTTGAGCGTCAAGGCGTTAGTGTGCGTGGTAGTGCCTGCCTTTGCGCCGGCTGCCGCGAAAGTTAAGCCCATCGCCCCCACCAAAGCCATTGTGAATAAATACTTTAGAAGACTTGCACGGATTCCCATGAAAGTCCCCCTTTCCGCGGCCATGTTTGGTCCGCGCTCGCTGGAACCCTACACATGCTTAGATGCGACATTGGCGCGAAAAGCAACCTGGGCACAAAGCTCGCCGAACATTTCCAGCCGTAGCGGCCGGGTCTGGTAGGATGTCGCAAGGCGTCGGGTCATTTTCAGTCTGCCAAGGGCGAATTCGAAATGGGAACGAAGACTATCTGGACGATCGCGCATCGCGGCGCCTCCGGGCACGCGCCTGAAAATACGATGGCGGCGTTTCGCCGCGCGGTGGAATTGGGCGCTCGCTTTATTGAAACCGATTTGCAGATTACTCGGGATGCGCAGGTCATAGCCATCCACGACTTCACGCTGGACCGCACGACGAGCGGCAAAGGCCAGGTGCATTTGCTGACGCTCGAGCAAATCCGCGCCCTTGATGCCGGGTCGTGGTTTGGCGACCACGGAGCTGTTGCCTTTCCCGGGGAACGCGTGCCGACGCTCGCCGAAATACTCGATTTTGCGAAAGAGCATGACCTCATTTTTTATCTCGAAATTAAATCCGGGCCGGCATGGGGAGTCGAGCACGCTGTCGTCGCGGCGTTGCGCGACCAGAACGCGTCGGCGCGGGTCGTGATTCTGTCGTTTGATCCGTCCGCGCTCGATTCGGTTCACCGGCTCGATTCCACGATGATGACCGGCCTCTTGTGCGAGCACCCGTCCAACGATTTGGTCGAGCGCACGGTTCGCGCGGGAGCCAGGCAGCTTGTCGCGGGCGGCGACCTCATCACGTCCGCCGTGGTCGAGAAGGCCCATCATGCGGGTTTGCAGGTGGTGGCCTGGACCATTAACGAACCGGTACAAATGCGGCGCCTGATCGCGGTGGGCATCGATGGAATCATCACGGACTATCCCGACCGGCTTCTCAGCGTCCTGCGCGAACCACTTGGATAATCTCGCTTCCTGTCACTCTGTATTCCTCTGTGTTTACTGCGCGCTCTGTGGTAAAGCATCTTCCGTCCGCGCCGAACGGCTTCAACACAGAGGACACAGAGAACACAGAGAAGGCGAGGCAACCGAATCGCGGCTCTCAGCGGATTAATTTGAATAGCGCGGCAAACTGGGGAACGGTGAGCTGTTCCGCGCGTGCGTCGGGTCGTAGATTCGCTTCCCGCAATACTTCCTCTGTCCGGTCGCCCAGCCGCGCGCGCAGATTGTTGCGCAATGTTTTTCTTTTCTGCGCGAAGCATTCCTTCACGAAATCAAGAAATGCAGTTTCATCCTCGACGGAATTCTTGGCGCGCGCTCCGGGCATGCGGAAACCTACGAGCGCGGAGGCTACTTTGGGCGGCGGCCGGAACGCCCCCGGAGGAATCCGGAAGGCGATCTCCGGACGGCTGAACCACTGTGAAAGCACGGAGAGATACCCGTAATCGCGGCGTCCCGGCTGCGCGACAATTCTCACTGCGACTTCAAACTGAATCACGACATGAATCGCCGCAATCCGGTCCGAGTGCTCGAACAATCGGTGCAAGATGGGCGAGGTAATGTAATAAGGCAAATTTCCGTAAACCGAAAAACGCTCTCCACGCGTCAGTTTCTCAAAATCGACGGCCATCACATCGCTTTCGACAACCTCCACATTCCTGCACGGCGCAGTGACTTCTCGCAACCGTCTGGCTAGGCGCGAGTCGAGTTCTATGGCGAATACTTTGCTCGCGCGTTGCGCGAGGCGCGCGGTCATTTCTCCGTGCCCCGCGCCGATTTCTACCCACACTCCCTCGTCGATCCGAACGGAGCGGGCAATCCGTTCCTGCCAACTGGCGTCCGTGAGGAAATGTTGCCCTAGCTTCTCGGGTGACATGCCAGGGAAGTGTACCAAGAGGAGGGCAGCTGTAGGGGCATCCGCCGGGGCGGACCGCGCCCCTTCTGCCACTTTATTCGGTTACGAGCCTGCCGTCTGGCTCATCGCCGCCGTCATGCGCTTGCGCATTTCCTCGGGCGAAACGTCCTCCACATGGGTCGCAACGGACCACATGTGACCGAACGGATCGAGCAATGACCCGGATCGATCGCCGTAAAATTGATTTTTTATCGGCCGCAGCAGTTTGGCTCCGTTTTCAATGGCTTTCTGTATCACGGCGTCCACATTTTCAACGTAGAGGTGCAATCCCACGGAAAAGCCTCCAACCGTTTGCGGGCTCATCACTCCCGTGGGCGGATTCTCGTCGGCTAGCATCACGATCGAGTCGCCGATCATCAACTCCGCGTGCATGATCCTGCCGTTCGATCCCGCCATGCGCATGACCTCCGTTGCTCCGAAGACGTTTCTGTAGAAATCAATCGCGCTGGCCGCGCTCCTGACGAACAGATAGGGAGTCAAACTGTGATATCCCTCTGGTATTGGTTTTACGCTGCCCATGAGTTCACCTCGCTTGGATGAGAATGAATTAGCGGACGGGATTCCGCGATCCTAAGCAAATCCTCTAGGCACAGAAACCTTGATTCTACATCCAAAGGACATTGGTGCGTACTTCGGGATGCTGGTTTCGGTGCACGCAAGACCTATGGAGGCCGAAGCCCGCGCCACTAAACGCTGTCTCGGGTGCGCTATGGCACTGAGCGTCCTTGACGGCGGCAGAGGGTTTCAGTACGTTGGAAGCTTCGAATTCACTATGAAAATACTCTTTGTCGCATCGGAAGGACTCCCGTTCTCGAAGACAGGCGGGCTGGCAGACGTGGTCGAGGCGCTGCCCAGATCGCTGGTCGCGCTCGGCCACGAAGTGACCGTGCTGCTTCCGCGGTACCGCAATACGCGGGCGGTCGCCGTCGCCGTGCCGAGCCTTACGATTCCGACGGGCGACGGCCTGCGCTTCCCGGGAATTGTGGAGGGGGGAACGCTGCACGGTGTCTACTATTACTTCGTGGATGACCCGGAATACTTCGACCGCGAACAACTGTACGGTGTGGCAGGGAAGGATTATCCGGACAACGCCGAGCGTTTTGCGGAGTTTTCCGGCGCGGCCATCGAATTCTGCAAGCGCGTTTGGATGCCCGAGGTGATCCACTGCCACGACTGGCAAGCGGGACTGGTGCCCGTACTGCTGCGAACGCGGTACGCGAAAGATGACGCTCTTCAGGAATTGCCTGTCGTCTTCACGATCCACAACATGGGCTATCACGGGGCGTTTCCGCGCGACACGATGAAGAAAATCGGTTTGCCGGAAAGCTTGTTCGGCATTGATGGGATGGAGTTCTACGGGCGGGTCAATTTCCTGAAGGGCGCCCTGATTTATTCCGACTTTTTGACGACGGTGAGCCCGAAATATGCGGAAGAAATAAAAACGGTGGAGTACGGCCACGGCCTCGACGGCGTCATCCGGAATCGCGCGGACAGCCTCACCGGAATCCTGAACGGAGCGGACTACGCGGCGTGGAGCCCGGAGCGCGACAAAGTGATTGCCGCGCGCTATTCGCCGAAGGATTTGTCGGGCAAACTCGCGTGCAAAAAGAATCTGCTTGAAGTGTTCGGCCTGCCTCCGGAAACCGCGGACAAGCCGGTGATCGGGATCGTCTCGCGTTTTGCCGGGCAAAAGGGTTTCGACCTGATCGAGCAAGTTGCGGCCGATTTGCTGAACGAAGATGTGGCAATTACCGCCCTCGGAGCGGGTGAAGCGAAATACGAAAAACTGTTCCGCGAACTGATGAGGGCATATCCCGCAAAATTCAGCGTAAGGGTAGCGTATGACAATATCCTCGCGCACAAAGTCGAAGCCGGCGCGGATATTTTCCTGATGCCTTCGCGGTACGAGCCCTGCGGCTTGAATCAGATCTACAGCTTGAAGTACGGTACGGTGCCCGTGGTGCGGGCCACGGGAGGCCTGGACGACACGATCGATGCGTTCGATCCTGGAACAGGACGCGGCACGGGGTTCAAGTTTCAGGCGTATGATGGTCCTGCGCTGCTCGCTGCGATCGAGCAAGGTCTTTCTATTTTCCGGAATGAGCCGGCCATGTGGCGCCGCATTCAGTTGAATGGCATGGCCAAGGATTTCTCGTGGCAGGTTTCCGCGATTGAATATGCCAAGCTGTACGAAAGGGCCTGGAATTCCAGAAACCAAAAAGCTGTAAGTTCATCTAATCACGGCAGGGCAAAATCGGCTAAGATGTCGCCGGTAGTTCCCATCGGAAAGGGTTCTCATGGCAGATAATGTTAGCAATGTAACGGACAGCACGTTTCAGGCGGAAGTCATCGAGGCGAGTAAGACGCAGCCCGTGATGGTCGATTTCTGGGCGGAGTGGTGCAGGCCTTGCCTGATGCTGGCGCCGACCGTGGCGGAAGTCGCCACCGCCTACGCGGGGAAAATTAAAGTCGTGAAATTGAATGTCGACGAGAACACCAATTCCGCCGGCCAGTTCAACATCCGCGGCATCCCGACCCTGCTCATCTTCAAGGGCGGGCAGGTCGCCGAGCAAGTCGTCGGCGCGGTCCCTCGCGATCAGATCGAGAAAGCCGTTCAGCGCCACCTCTCGTAAACTCACCATGCCAGATCGAACTCGCGCCGGGACGCAGCAGACGCCCCGGCGCAGGTGCCATTGGGCGCAAAGCGACGTCATGGCCCGCTACCATGATGATGAGTGGGGCGTGCCCGTGCACGACGACCGCTGCCTATTCGAATTCCTGATCCTCGAAGGCGCGCAAGCGGGATTGAGCTGGGAAACGGTCCTGCGGAAGCGGGAGCGCTACCGCGAGGTCTTCGACGGATTTGACGCTTGCAAAATCGCGCAATACGACACTCGAAAAGTGCGCGCGCTGCTCGCCGATCCCGGAATCATCCGTAACCGCCTGAAAATTTCTTCCACTATTTCCAATGCGCAGGCGTTTCTCGAAGTGCAGCGCGAATTCGGAAGTTTCGATGCCTACATCTGGCAATTCACCGATGGGAAGATGCTGCGACAGGCGCGGCGAGGTCCAAGAGAGGTGCCCGCGCGAACCGCGGAATCCGACGCCATGAGCAAGGCGCTGAAGAAACGCGGCTTCCGCTTCGTCGGTTCCACCATTTGCTACGCGTTCATGCAGGCTACCGGAATGGTGAACGATCATCTCCGCACGTGCTTCCGGTGGGCAGAACTATCTTGAGCGAACCCAGTGGCGCAGGCTTCCAGCCTGTCGGTTTTGTTGCGAGGACATCGAGCTTTGGCGCAACTAAAACCCACAGGCTGGAAGCCTGCGCCACTGTTCTGACACTCGGGCGAAATCTTAATTATTTCGCGAGGAGGCGCAGCGTGCTTGCGGGGTAGAGAGCGAGCAAACGTCCCTGAGGCGGCGAGACACGCTCCAATTCCAAAAGCGCGAGGCCGGCCTTCTTGAGTTCCGTGATTTTCGCGCTGGTGTGGAGGATGTGGCCGATGACGAGGTGCAGATGCGGTTCGTGGCCGAAACATAGAACGACTTTGGCCTTCATCGATTGCAGTTCGCGCAGCAAATCGGAGGGAGCGCTGGTGCCCTTCAAAGCGTCCGCGCGCAGAATTTTCTTGGGCGAATATCCGAGTGTTTCGCAAAAGATTTCCGCGGTTTGCACGGCACGCAGCCACGGGCTGGTCAGCACAGCGTTCGGTTTTACATCCAGAGCACGCAAGCCGAGCGCCGCGGCGTGAGAGCGCTTCATTCCTTTGGGGGTGAGGGGGCGCTCGGTGTCGGGCGGGCAATTGGGGTCTTCGCGGTCCACGGCGATGCCATGGCGGATCAGATAAAGATGCATCATTAAGCGACCCTCTCCTTCTCAACCATCAGGACGCGCTGGAACGACAAACGTAAATTCATCTCCCGTTCGAGTAGCCGGGCTTTTCTTTCGATGCCCGCGAGGTTCAGCCGCGAAGCATCTCGCAACTCCACATGGATGCGGACGTCGCGCGGTCCGCCCTCGACGGTGAGCTTGGAGATGCCCTGCCGGTGGTCGCTTTCGAGGCGCTCGGCCAGGCGCAGCATTCCGGCCAGAAGCCGCGCTTTCTTTCTTTGTTCGCGATTGAGCGTGGCGAATGCGGCGTGGGTCGTGCTGGGTTCGGATTTTCTGTTGTGATAGCGGACGAGGCAGGCGGTCATGTTTTTCGCCCAGCCGCGCAATCCCGGAATTTTCGCGTTGTGGATGAGATATTCGCCGTGACGGTGATGCGCTTTCCGGTTGATCAGCACGCCGCAATCGTGAAGCATCGCGGCGGATGCCAGAATGGTTCGCGCTTCAAAATCCAGATGATGGTACGGCCACAACTGGTCAAAGAGCTGGAGCGCGAGCACCCGGACTTGCTCCGCATGCTTCAAATCGCACCGCACGCGGCTGGCAAAGGACTCCGCGCCGGCGAGCATAACCTGCGAACGATTCCGCTGCTCGTCGGTAAGTTCGGGCGGACCCATCTGCGCGGAGGCAAGTTCGTACAGCAAACCCTCGCGAACTCCTACGCGTGGCGTGATCATTTGGCGAAGGCGCAGCCACCATGCGACGGTGACAAGAACGATAGCCGCAACTCCCATCACCTCGGCGCGGTCCCTCCGCACGGAAAAGGATTTCATACGCTCTTCCACATTGAGCTGCAGAATGTGCCAGAGCCGGTCGCGCAGCAAGCGGGGATTCAGGGTAGTGAAGCCGCCCGCTCTCGGGCCCGAAGCCAGCCCGGCGAGGGTTTCCGCATTGCCCCCGCACGCAACGGTATAAGCCACGGAGGGGCGCGGACGGCAGGGCAGCGCGCTTTGCAGGACGGATAACACGTGCAGCCGGATATCGTAAGCGGTGTGTTCGTGAATTACGCCCTGCGCGCGAAACGCTTCCATCAAACGGACGGTTCCGAGAGGCAGGCCGACGCTTTCCTGCAAGACGCCGCGCCGCAATTCGTTGAGTTCGAGGCTGCCGCCGCCCAGATCGAGAATGAAACGGGGCGGGTCGACATCGCGAAGCGCGCGGAGAACCGCGACGCGCACGAGCCGCGCTTCTTCCTCGCCGGAAATGACTTCCAATTCGATTTTGGCTTGGGTGCGAATGCGTTCAATTAAAGCGCGGCCGTTGCGGGCTTCGCGCGCGGCGCTCGTCGTCACGGCGCGATACGCGGTGACGCCGTGCGCATCCATGATGTTCCGAAATTGGCGGAACGCGGCGGCGGCGTCTCGCAACGTTCTACGATCGAATTCCCCGGAAGTAAATACCGAATGACCGAGCCGCACCGGCGCGCGTACCGACTCCACAATTTCCCAGTCGTCGGTGGAACGGATGCGCGCGATCATCAGGCGAAACGCGTTGGACCCGGCGTCGATCGCCGCGAGTTGGATGGGTTTGCGGAGTCTTAACGCCACAGGGGAGCCAGCGCAACGGATGGCCGGTAGTGCGTGTGTTGAATGCCGAGATGGGCGGCAATGCGCTTCCGCAAATCCGTATTGACGGAGACGACGCTCGCTTCGCCGTCCATCGCCAGGAAGCCGTGGCGCTCGGAAAGCAATTCAAATTCTTTTTTGATTTTGGCCTGATACAGGATGAAGGACTGAAACAAATCGTCCGAAAGCGAAAGGTCCCGCCCGGACTCCCAATAGCTGATCGCATGCGACTTGCGAAACTCGCGCTCGAACGCCACTTCCGGGCGAACGTTGAGCCAGAACGTGAGATCGGGTCGAACCGCCATTTCGTAAAGGCCGTTCAAGTAGTCGCGTTCGATGCCGCGGGCTACCGCGCGGGCGATCAAAGTATAAAAGTATCGGTCCGCGAGGACAACAAAATCGGAACGGAGCGCCGGGATGATGCGGTGCTCGAGCTGGTCGTAGAAATCGGTGGCATACATCAGCGTGAGCGTCATGCGGGTAATCGTGTTTTCGGCCAGCAGCGCGTCGATATCTTTCGCGACGAGGCCCGAGCGGCGCAGGCCCATCGTCTCCACCGCGAAGCCTTCGGACTCGAGCCATTCCGTCAGCAGGGAAATCTGAGTCGAGCGGCCCGATCCGTCCATGCCTTCAATGACGATGAGCGAGCCGCCGAATTCCTCGTCGTTCACGCCAGGGAGAGGCAAGCCATAATTGCGCGGGGAAGCGCCCGAGGGAGTGAGCCCTTTTTTCGAGGAGCTATTTTTCCGGCCCGTTTTCGGGGGTGTCACAGGGCCCTCCGCGCGGACTTTTTGGGCGCGAATCGCGCCAAATCGATTCGCGCTTTCACCATCTGACGCATCTGCTTTTGCAGCGAATTCACCGGCAGCGTCCCGTCCATCACCACGAACTTGTCGGATTCAATCATTTCATCATATTGAGCCAGGATGCGTCCCTGGAAAATTCGGAAACTTTCCGCGCGGTCCAGGGAAAGATTCAAGTCCATGCCCGCCTCGTAATACTTCAGCTTCGGGCGGCCGCTCATGATTCGCTTGACGGCTACGTCGAGAGGCGCGCGGAAGTAAAACGTAATGTCCGGAACCGGGGCAAAGCGGTAGAGATTGCGAAGCCAGCGCGGAGAACAGTTTCGCGCCACGTCGCGCGCAAATGCAGTGTAGATGTAGCGATCCGCAAGGACCAGGTATCCGCTATGGAGCAGCGGCAGAATTTGCCGTTCGCAGCGGTCGGCAAAATCCGCTGCATGAAGGAGGGAAAACGTGGTGGGCGTCAGTAGCCGGCGTTGCTTTCCCCGCCGCGTGGCGGACTTGACGAGCGGTGAGGAGTTCCACTCCGTGAAATGAAGGCGGTAGCCGCCGATTTCCAGCCAGCGTTTCAATAAGTAGAGTTGCGTGCTCTTCCCGGAGCCGTCGATGCCTTCCACGACGATCAGGGCCCCCGGGTACTTCCGGGAGGGCTCAAGACGCAGGGAGGGGTCTTCCGGGATTTCCACAGGACTTGCGGGCGACTGCTCAACCGCTGACAATGGGCGCGAAGTCACAAGGGGGTCTCCCGACCGTCCATTATACGCACACTATGTAAAAGTTTGGTGACAACAAGATGAGTAGAGGATGAATGCGCGGGGCCAGCGAATGTTTTGGTAGCACAGCCAAGAGTGGCTGAGCTACTGTCCCCAGATTTTCTCGCGCGAATCCTCGAACGGGTAGACATGCACCATCCAGCCGAAAATCACAGGATAGAACGTGCCGCCGGCCTCGGTGCAGGCTTCCTTGGTGAGGATCGAGCCCTGCAAGCCGAATTTGGTCCAGTCCGTGCCCGCTCGCTGGTCCTTCGGCGGGACGCAGAGTTTCGTGTGCAGGTGCCACTGCGCGACGCTGAGCGGCACGCGCTCGTTCAATTGCTCTTCCGACACGCGCTTGGGCATGGTGTACATCGCGCCGATCAGGTCGTAGCCCGTTTTCGTTTTTTTGTAGAGCAGGGAAGTGGGCCGCGTGGGATCGAAGCTGAACGATTCCAGGAATCCGTTGTAATAGTTCGTGAAGTGATACTCGGACTGCGGAAGATTTGGCATGAAAATGCGGAAACCGTCGGCGAGCGCAACGTGGTAGTCCTTGTACTTCTCGATGGACTCGCGCAATTCGCCGGCGATCTCGTCGGCCTTGGCCCAATCCTGCGGCGTCGAGGTGCGCAGATTGGTCATGTACATGTGCGGGCCCATCTGGTGATGGTGCATGTGGCTCATCGCGTCCATGGCGCCATGCTCGGTCTGCTGGTCTTTTTCGTCGGCGCCCTGGCCCATCTTCATCCCGGGCATTTCGTGGTCCATGTCCATGCCGGGCATGCTGTTGTCCATCCCCGGCATATTCTGATTCTGGCCGGAATCGTTGCCGGTCTTCTGCTGCTGATTCTGCTGCGCCGTCTGCCGCGCAACGAGCTTCGTTGCAGCCCCGGCAAGCGCGAGCGACACGATTGCGATAAGAGCGACAGAAAAGATCTTCCGAGTGTTCATAGTCGTGTTCTTCTCCACACTATTCTACGCACCAGTGCATGGGAAATATCAAGCGGCAGGCGATTTGTTCCACCCATGCAAACGGAAATGGCCAGTGGCGGGCTAGCCCAAGAGTCGATTCGCGAAGCACCAGGACGCGGATTGCGGGTGGGCGTTTTCTAGGGTTTCTTCAGCATTTCGTCAGTCTGCTGCTGGAGTCGTCGGGTCATCACGTCCATATGCTGGCGCATGATCGGCATCAGAGCCGTCATGGCTTCTGCCGTAATGGCAGGCATTTCTCGCAGTAATTTTTGTCCCGTCGGCGAGTTATAAAAAGCGAGAAGGCCGTCCATATCGCCCTTCGTGAAATGCTTCTGGTACGTCGGCACCATGGCCTGAATCATCTCGTCGAATGGCATATTCTTCATCATGTCGTCCATCATCTTGTTCGTCCGCGCTTCAAAATCCGCGGGAAGCTTGTCTTTGTCCTTCAGATACCGGTCGTGGGTCATCTGCTGCATGGATTTGACCATGGCGTCCATCATTTTCCGCATCATGTCCTGGGAATGAACCGCCTGGAGGTATCTCTCGACATCCTCTTTTGAGGCCGGAGCGTTGGCGCCGGTATCTTGGGCCAGGCCACTGCAGGCAAAGGAGAGACAGAGAATAACCCCAATTAGGACGTGCTTCATGAACGACCTCCAATGATCCATGGAAAGTATAACTGCTTCATTATATTTATCCAGAAGTTCACGAAAGGCTTGTTGGCAATCTGCAAAGTCTACTGCGATGAATTTTGGCTCATCCCAACAATCGTGGACTTTCGGAACTGCGCGGGGAGGTGCTACTTTTCGAAATCCGCTGCCATAGGAACTCTCAGGGAATGGGGCCTGCAGCGCTATTTCGATTCCGCTTTGTCTTTCGGTCCGATCCCGGCGGTCGCCAGAAGATCCCGCAGGGCCTCTTCTCCTGCCGCTCCGCGCTGCGTTGCAGCGATGTTTCCGTCCTTGTCGATCACGACGTAGATCGGATACTCAACGGCCTCATACATTGCGGCGAGATTTGTGTCGTCGGTGAGGATGATGCGTGTCTTGCGCGGATGCTGGTCGAGATATTTTTTGACCGTCTTTTTGGATTCGCCCACATTGATCGTCAGAACGAGCAGGCCTTTGTCGCCGTATTCCTGATTGATCTTGTCCACAAACGGCGCTTCCGTAAAGCAGTACGGGCACCACGTCGTCCAGAATTCCAGCAAGATGACTTTGCCCTTGGTAGTTTCGTTCGTGAACTTCTCGCCGTCCATCGTCTTGGCATTAAATCGGGGAGCACGCTCCTTTGCCTGTGGGCCGGCATACGCGCACATGGCTGCAAGAAGCAGCGCGCAGGGAAGTGCTACCCGGAAGCCCATCTTTCGCGAGGTCATGGCCGAACTTTATATCGAATATCTTCGTGTGTCAATTACTCTGTGGGTATAGTTGTTGGCTTAGAATTAGGAGCGGCTCTACGCGTTTTGGGTTTGGACGTGCGTCGACAACACCGCATTCCATCTTGCTGTCCGACGCTGCGACGATATCGCCGAGCAACTGCCGGTCTGAATTAAGGGTGAACACCGGACCCGGAATTGACCGGGGGCCGGGGCCAAGATCTTACGAAGCCATTGCGCGTCAATTGCCAAAGGATCGTGTAGCCATTCGGCAGGGTGAGCTTCAGCATCGTCAATTTATGGTCTTGGTCATATCCGCTTTCATAGAGCAACTTCTCGCCGTCCGCCAAAGTCTGCGACAGAATTTCTCCCAAGTAGCCGTATGTGTTCACGAGCAGCGGCCGATGGTGCGCGTCTCGGACGGCGGTCAGGCGATTGGCGGGATCGTATTCGTAAAACTCTTCGGCATTTTGGGAGTCACGCATGTGCACCAGCCGGCCAGCCGCATCGTAATCGTACTGAATCGAATGCCCCGAGCTTTCCTTTCCAGAGGTGATCCGATGGGCTGAGTCATAGGTGAATTCGATGGATTCTCCATCCGGCGCGCGCACTTCTTGCAGATCGCTTGCTTGGTTCCGCTGAATCGAAAAGGTTTGACCGGAGGCCGAACGTATGTCGCTCAGGGCGCCCTGCTGCCATGTCCTGTCAGGTCCGCTCGACGGAAACTTGTAGGTCCAGCCGTCTCTCGTCGCGAGGTCCCACCCGTTGCCATTCCATGCCAGAGAGGAGAGGCTGAACTGGCCCCCCAGGGAGCTGGCCGCGCGATATTCAGCGTTCGCAAAGCCTGTGCCAATAGAAGTTCTGGCAAAATGGACTCTTTCTCCGCCCGCCAGAATTAGTTCGATCCAGGAAAACGTCTGTGAATCACCCACCGGGAAAATATCAAAAGAGTCTGTCGCGCCAATCCCAAAGGGGCGGGAACGGTCATCCTGCGGCCGATACTTGCGCAGGAATGGAAAAGAAGGCTGCCCCTTGAATGAGAAATCCGCGCGCGACATCACAAACAGCGGAACCCCCGTATACGTTTCGAATCTTTCGAACCGACCATCCCCTTGTGCATCGTTTATGCAACGCAGCCGCCAGGCTTGCTTTCCATTCGGGCCCTGGAGGATCGTCACACAGGGCGCTCCAGCGGACTCAAAGGCGGCATTGCCATCCTGGCCGCCGAACGACTCGCCCATCCTATCCACGTCTGAAGCTGTGTACGCTTCAATGGACAATGCGCTCGTGACGTCCGAACTGCGGTCGAGCGGAAAGTGCAGTAGAGCCAGATTCCTGGTTATCATCTTGCGCGTTCGAATGGCCAATACCTCCGGATTGGCGCCCGCGTACCAAGGCATTTCGTGGAATCGCGCCGTGGAGACGATGCTAAAGCGGCCGCTGTAAAAATTAGTCCCATATCTAAAATTAAGGGATTGGTAATTCATGTCCCGGCTGGTCACCCCTAACATCACGGAATCCATGTCCTCGGCCATTTCTGGCTGATTCTCCGCCATGGACATGAGAGCTTTCTCGGCAATCACTTGTTTCGCCTCGGAGTCCATGTCTTCGGGTCCCAATTGTTGGGTTGGGAGCAACTCCACATCCATGCCGAGTCGTGCCATGTAGTACGCAGGAAGGTTCTTTAAATCAGACGCGGCAGCATCGTCCAGCGGCAAAAGGTAGACGCGGCCTGTGGCCGTGTAGCGAAAATTATCGCGTTGCGTGGGTGGTGTTAAATCGAACTTTCTCGACTCGACGCCGGTTTGCAATACTTCGCGTTCGATGTCCCAATCGCTACCGAGACGATTGGCCACCACGTAGAACGTGCCCTTTCCTTTTGGGCCACTGACAGCTGCCGCCAGAATCGCAAACCCCGACGCGAGAGAATCGTGAAGCGTGCCCCGGACTCCTAGCCCAACTCTTATCGGTTCCCCGAGCGCCGCTTTGGCCTCCGCCGATTGGGACACCAGTTTCATCGCCGTCGCGAAAGCAGGGCTCGCACGCAGTCGATGGTCATACGTATAGAGCAAAGCAAATCCTGCAAGAACCACGACGACGGCGATCGCGGGGCCGACGCGATTGCGCGAGAGTTCTCCCCCAGGAAATGCCGGCTGCGCGCGCAGCTGTGATTCTGGATCGGCAGCCGGTGCTGTCATGATCTCAGCGTTGAATACGGCTTCGGAAAGAAGCGGCATCACTTTGAGTGCTTCAAAAAAGAAGCCGCCGAGGCTCAGTGCCAGGCCGAAGATAGCCATCCCTATGGGAAAAAAGGATCGTGCAATGTTCATATCGGCCACTCTGGACTCGATGAGTACAAGAAACCCGAACCAGACCAACATGAAGGCTAGAGAAAAGGGGTGCATATACATGAATACATTCACGCGCGACCCCGTCGGCGTGGGATTGATCTTTCCTCGGATCATGGGGAGGAACGAATTGCGGTATTGAATATTCCTGCGGATTCGGAAAGTGAGATTCTCAACTGAACCGAGAAAAGGAGAACTCGAAGCCTGCGGACGTTTCCAGGAGGATGCCAAAGTTCCCCAAAAATTCGGCGCAGGGCTTACGACGTGGTGAATTCGCTCCGCCACCACGTCTGGCTGCGCGGGTACACTTAGCTGGAAGGAGTAAAAGGCCATAATGCTTCTCTATTCTAGCGTTACCCTCGCACGTGATATATTCCATTTGTTCAATGGTGATCAATCAACAAAGACCAAAAACAGCATTGGGGCGGCGAGTTCGAGGCTGGTGAACCCTATATTGAGCAAAATCACCGTATCCGGAAATGCCGGAATAGCGTCTAACCAGTAGACGCCAAGAATACCTCCAACAACGAGGGCGGGACGCGCTCGGCGAGCTGGATAAGGATTGCCGCGGTTCTGATCGTCACCAGCGTATTTTTCGCGCCGGGAGTACAGGGTCAAACTCCACAGCCCGCGCGTGTTCCCGATGCTTTGCATCAACTGAATGATTCCGTCGAAGCCCTGGTTCAGCGCGTCTCGCCAAGCGTCGTTCAAATCCTTGTTTCCGGATACAGCTCCACCGAGGACACGGGCCAGGGACAGATGAGCGTGGTGATCGGCAAGCAGCGGACGATTGGCTCGGGAGTGATTGTGGATCCCGAAGGCTACATCGTGACCAACGCGCACGTCGTGAAAGGCGCGGAGAAGATCGAAGTGGTCGTGCCTCCGCCTGCGGTTGCTGAGAACGCGCCTGACACGCTTCCGGCAAACCGCGAACAGACCTACGACGCGCGGATTGTCGGTGTTGCGCGGCAGCTCGATCTCGCCGTGATCAAAATTGAGGCGCACAAATTGTCCGCGATCCCCATCCGCAAAGCTGTCCTGCCAAAACAGGGTGAAATGGTCTTCGCGTTTGGAAGCCCGGAGGGGCTGCGGAACAGCGTGACGGTGGGCGTCGTGAGCGCCGTTGCACGGCAGCCTGATCCCGATAGCCCTCTTGTGTACGTTCAAACAGATACGCCCATCAATCCGGGCAACAGCGGTGGCCCGCTGGTGGACGCGGATGGCGAACTTGTCGGAATTAACACCTTCATTTTGTCCAGCTCGGGCGGCAATCAAGGTCTAGGCTTTGCCATTCCGGCGGGCGTTGTGGCCTATGCCTATCCCCAACTCGTGAAGTATGGCCACATCCACGAACCCGAAATCGGAGCCATCCTTCAAACCATCACACCAGAGTTGGCAGCGGGACTGCACTTGCCACGAGATTACGGCGTAATTGTCTCCGATGTCGTCCCCGGAGGACCTGCGGAGCAAGCGGGCCTGAAAATTCAGGACATCATTGTCAGAGTTGACGGGATACGAACTGGAAGTCTTCCCCTGTTCAGTCAGAGCCTGTATATGCACGGGAGCGGCGAGCATGCCAAGCTCGAAGTCCTTCGGGGCCCGGACCGCCTGCAATTGGACGTTTCCCTCGCCGAGCGGCCCCACAAAGTGGACAGTCTGGCGGATTCGGTTGACCCGGTAAAAAATCTGGTTTCGCATCTCGGCATTCTTGGCATTGAACTCAATCCTGATCTGGCCCACTCGTTGCCCGACCTGCGAATTCCCAGCGGAATCATCGTCGCGGCCAAGACGTCGGGTGCGGGGATAGGAGAGGTTCCTCTGCAAACCGGGGACGTGATCCACGGGTTGAACGGTACTACTGTTACGAGTTTGGCCGATTTGCGCGAAGGTTTGGCAAAGTTGGCGCCGGGTGACGCGGTTGTCCTCCTGATTGAACGATACGGACAACTCATCTACGTCTCATTTGTGATGTAGAAAATAAGCCTGTTATGCAGGAAATTCGCCACGGCCTCGGACAGCACGCCAACTCCTTGCTTCTCTTCACCGATCTGATGACAACCTGACAAAGAAATGGTCCCGCTTGTGGAGCGGGACCGGAGATAATGCAACCTCAAACGACGTTGATTCAGGATCTAGAACGCGCCTTCAGGCGCCTGTCGTATTACCCTAGCTCCTCGCCTCTTTGTGCTTGCCGATTGCTTCTCGACCTGCGGCCACAGCCTCGCTGACCTGAAGCTGACCCCGGTCCATGACCTCCCTTACGTGCACACGAGACTTCCGAACTTTTTCGTTGGTGGTATCGACCGCATTCAAGAATTTGCCAGCAATCCATTTTCGAGTCTCTTCCCCCGATTTTGGAGCCAGGAAGATGCTAAACGCGGCCCCGATTCCCAGTCCGGCGGCCAAATACCCAAACGTCGATGCTCGGCAGCCGGTTTGACTCGTTACATTGGGACGTTCACTTTGGGTGTTCATAAGTCCCCTTTCATTCCTGCAACCTCTTTAGCAAATTTAGAATAGTCTCTTTTGTATTTGCCTGATGTGATGGCTGACATTCTGCGTGGTGATGGGAATCACCTTGGCGGTTGAAGATCGCAATCTTATGGAAAAGAAGCAACGAGTCAGAGGGCATACACGACGCCCGTACGGAAAGGCGGCATAGCCGCAGCATCCGAAGACCCATTCAAGAAGTCCAAGCGGTGAAACGTGGGGAAAGAAGAACGAGAGCAAGTATGACGATGTCAACTATGGCCCCCATGAAGGCATTGCTCCAATCGAGGGTCGTAATTGCGAGCGACAAAAGAGTTGCCCCGATCAAGACCGGCTTCCACCAGCCCCACCCGGCCGGCAACGCCAGTGCGGCAACGGCGAAGCCGATCGCGGGCAGTACCCATAACCAGCCGAATAAGCGAATCCCTGTTTCGCCCAGCTCCCAACGACCATTGAGCAACGTGGTCTTGTAATTCAAGCCTTTGATTTCGGCGTGCCTGGCATACACAGCGGTTCCCATGAGGTGAATGAGACCATGCACAACGAGCACAAAAGCAGCGGCGAAAGTCGCAACTGGTATCATTGTCATACGTTCTCCCTTTCGATTGCGCCACGTGCGCGTCGTTCAGCTTCCGTTTTCACAAGCCGGAGTCCGATTCGCCGGATCAATATGGTCCCGGGCATCACAAGCGACCAATATCTTCTGAACTTTGCGCGCGAACCTGGATCGGTGGTGGTGGCGCGGGTCTCTGTCCGGATTATGGATTTCGTTGGGTTGATGGGGTCGGAGCTCAGCGTCCATGCGATCTTTACATAGCCAGGGTCGTTAAATTCGCGGAACTCGGCGGGCGGCAGTGCTCGAAAAATGGGATTGGCACGCCAGGGCTGCGTTACTACGCCGAAGACGATCTCACGCCCGGGAAGTTCGGCAAGAACGCCCCAACCCCAGGTTCTTGCTTGTTCCACGAGTCCTAGGAGGCGCGCCTTCCTTTGTGGGTCGCTCCGGAGTACCAGGGCACGGGTTCTGAAGATGGCGCGAACGGTGGCCGACTGATGAATATTCATCTCGCACGCCGCCTCGAATGCGATACCTGCGGGCGCAGTAACGCGCATGCTATGTCGTTCCACGACTTCGTAATCTGGAATGAATTGGTCGAGCAGAGATTCTCCAGTTTCGCTGCCGCCCTTACGCTTCGGGTGTCCATACAAGCACCACGTTATGCCGACGCTTGACGCATATGCCACGATGGCGAGCCCGGCTCCCACTCCCAACCATCTGACGCCTGATCGAATCGTCGAGCTCTTGGTCATAAGTTATCGTTAGACCATCATCTTGACCAGAGCTGTGATGGCAATCACTTCGATTGGACGCTCGGACTCTCTTTCATGTGGTTTTTTTCAGGCTCAGTCCGGCTATCCGGGCAGTTGCCGCTATGCCGCCGGGTCTCTTTGGCGCGTGGCTTTAACACCCTTTAGAATCCCAAATCCTACGAGTACGATCGTGCCCACGACAATCCAGTGCCCGGGCATATGCACCAGGATGGCGCCATAGATCAGGCCGCCGATGAGAATTGCGAATCCAATCGCGTACAGTCCGAAAGACATGTTATTTCCTTTCCGCTCTGCCGGTCTTTAGCCGCTCTGCGACGTCTGTTGCGCTTGAATAAGGCCGTCTCCGCGGCTTGCAATCAACGAAAGCAAACTATAAGTGTGTAAATTCCCAGGGTCGTTCCTAACGGGATGTTGGGCAGGGACAGGAATCCCGCGATCAGGCAGAGCGTCCGTCCCGATCTCTGGCCGCCGAGCAGAGCCAATCCTGCCAAAAGTCCGAGCAGGCCGGAGACAGCCGATAGAACCACAGCCACCGCATAGAGGAAGTGGAAAATACCCATCAAAGTGAAAGGGTCAGCCACACGATTAAGGAGTGCCCCAAACATCAGGGTCGCGGTACCGCCAAAGGTAACCAGAAAAACCGCCATTGCGAGGCGGATCAATCCGTAAATCACCCAACAAATTCCCAACGGTCGAGCGTGATCGCCTAGGCCTGTAGCAACCAAATCATTCGAGGTCACGAAGATCTCCTATCGGCAGCCATGCGTTGAGAGGTCTGATGGGCAGTAACGAGGCGATACGCCTCGAAAATAAACGCGTCACCCAAGGCACCCTCGTCACCTCCTGACGAAATGGAGGGCAACCAGAACCACACCAATGACGAGCAGAAGGTGAATGAAAGAGCTCGCCACTCGATATGCAACAAATCCAACCCCCCAAAGAACAATCAGAACTGCCGCGACGATAAGCAACATGATGTACGTACCCTTTCTGGTGAATCCTTTGATGCGGCCGATTCCCGGAGCAGGCTAAGCCCTCAATCGTGTAAAACAACCGTCAGCAGGGACTTATTGACTTTGATTCTGCCGTTGTATTCGATAAAGCCGAGCTTTCTAAATTTATTCATGAAAAAGTTCACGCGAGAACGAGTCGTACCGACCATTTTCGAAAGCGTCTCCTGGGAAACGTTTGGGAGCAGGCGGTTTGGATGCTCTTGTTTCCCATAGCGGGCGAGCAAGAGCAGCGTGCGCGCCAGGCGCTTCTCACTCGAGTTGAAGAGTTGATCGACCAAATCTTCTTCCACTCGATTGTTGTGATCGAGCATGTAAGCGATAAAATGGTCGGACAATTTGTGCTCGTCATGAAGCGCGCGCAGCATTTCGTTCTTGGTTATGACTAGAATCTTGGACGGAGTGACCGCGGTAGCAGTGCCCATCCGGATCGTCTGGCCCGCCATACAGCCCTCGCCGAAAAAATCGGTCGGACCAAACATCGCCACCACAATTTCGCGGCCCGACTCATTCACAACGGAAAGTTTTACGCCGCCTTTTTGGATGTACATGACGCTGTTCGCAGCGTCGCCTTGAGAAAAGATCGACTCCGATCTCCGAAATTCAACAACTTTTCTCGCCACCCCCGCGGTATCGAGAAAGTGTTGCGGGTCGAAAGAATTCTTCTTTTTGGATTCCTGTATATTCATGTTTGCGCGGAGACCCTACGCCTTCGAGTTTGTTTAACTGCCGCTCCCACCTTACAAGAAGCTGATTCGCGATACTGTGCAAAATGGAACAATCAACATTCAGCGGATTGCCGGTACGCGCCGATTCGCAATTTCTACAAAAAGCGCTGATCAGGCTTGCGCCAGCCAAGAATCTCCAGTACGCTGACTGTGTTGTCAGCGGAGTCTTCCCACCTCACCCGCTATTCGTTGTTCCGGTTGCAGTTCAATATCAAGCGATGGAAGGATGGCGCATGATGCGCAAGAGCACCTTGGCGAGCCTTGTTGCGGCGGTTGCGCTCAGTTTGGCGCTGACC
>DATNIO010000299.1:0-7106 GCA_035604385.1 Verrucomicrobiia bacterium
TTTTGTTATATTTCCTCGGTTTGCGCCGTGCTGGCGTAGCTCAGTTGGTAGAGCATCTGATTTGTAATCAGAGGGTCGGGGGTTCAAATCCCTCCGCCAGCTCTGCCAAAATTTTTCGAGTCAGGGGAAGAATCCCAATTGATTGCGGGAGGCAGGTTCCTGCATCGCGAAGCAAGCGTGAAAGTGTCTTTTGTCGTTGCAAACTTCGCGGATGCACTGAGGCCTTCTTTGCTTCAATTTTACTTCAATCCCCCCGTGCGGACGGGTGGGTGAGTGGCTAAAACCAGCAGACTGTAAATCTGCCGCTCCTTGCGGGCTACGGAGGTTCGAATCCTCCCCCGTCCACCATCTGGTCGCACCGCTCGCAGCAAATACTCGCAGCGAGCCGCTGGAGATGACCTGAAACGCGAACCGGAAGCGATCGCGATTTTTTTCCTGATGCCAGGTCGAGTTGTGAATTCCGACGGAGCGGTACTGATTGCGTCAAAGATTGCGCTGCATGCGGCAAACAGAACTCGCCTGGGTAGCTCAGATGGTAGAGCGCGTCCTTGGTAAGGACGAGGTCACCGGTTCAATCCCGGTCCCAGGCTCCAGAGGTCGCGGGTGCGGGCTGTACTTGTTTACCCTGAATTTTGAAGGGGAGCCCGCCGGAGATTTGTTTTGGCAGGCAGGGCGGGGGTAACTCAACGGTAGAGTCTCGCTCTTCCAAGGCGATGGTTGCCGGTTCAAATCCGGTCCCCCGCTCCAAAGATTGTTTTGAAGGGACGCATGCGTGGAAGGATCGGGCCTCGAGTAATCCGGGCGACGGTTTTCCGTCAGGCGTCCATCGAGAGGCTACTTGATGCGAACTGTTTGCATGAAGCAGGGAGATTTCAGGGTGCGATTTACCTGTGTGGCTATGCCTTGGAATGTAGATTGAAGTTTTGCGTGTGTTTAGCTCGCGGTGCGCAGTACTTAGAGGAAACTGAGGCGAAGAATCTGGGTCATGAGCTTGACAAGTCGTTGCACGCTGCGGGGTTAGATAAGAAGCTCTTTAAGAACGAGGAGCTCAGAGTGGCATTCCTTAGGATCATCCGCGAATGGTCTACAGAAATTAGATATTCAGGGAGCACGAGTAACAATAGGGAATCGGAAAGCTTTCTGAGGGATACAAGGGCGTTACTGAGATGGCTGCAGATGGAATCAAAATCGTAAAGGAGGCGTTGGAGAAGGGGTTCGCCTCCAAGCGCGCAAAGATGTTTTCCTTTGCCGAAAAAAGTGGATACAAGAATTTCATCCGCTTGTTTGTGATTTCAGACTTTTTCCGTGGGAAGAATGAAAAGGAACGCTTGGGAGAAGTCTTGTCGATGTTGGAGGAGAATGGCGCAAGAGGCATGGTGACCAAATTATCATTGTGTGTCGTAATGACAGCTAGGGAGTACGAGCGGGAATTCGGCCGAGGGGTTTTCTTGGGCGTCGATCTTCATAAAACTGCCCGGGCGATGAAGTCGAGACCTAAAGTTCACCGACTCACGCAAGTGCGGGCCGCAAAGTAGTCGCTCTGAGGAGCAGATACAGCAATGGCGAAGGAAAAATTCGAGCGAACCAAGCCGCACCTGAATATCGGGACGATTGGGCACATCGATCACGGCAAGACGACGCTGACGGCGGCGATCACCAAGGTGCTGTCCAAGCACAATCCGAAGGTGGCGTTCCGGGCGTTTGATTCGATCGACAACGCGCCCGAGGAACGCGAGCGCGGGATCACGATCGCGGTGTCGCACGTGGAGTACGAGACGGCGAACCGGCACTACGCGCACATCGACTGCCCGGGACACGCGGACTACGTGAAGAACATGATCACGGGCGCGGCGCAGATGGACGGGGCGATCCTGGTGGTGGCGGCGACGGACGGACCGATGCCGCAGACGCGGGAGCACATTCTGCTCGCAAGGCAAGTGGGCGTGCCGTCGATCGTGGTGTTCATGAACAAGTGCGACGCGGTGGAAGATCCGGAGCTGCTGGAACTTGTGGAACTGGAAGTACGCGAACTGCTCAAGCTGTACCAGTTTCCGGGGGACGAGATTCCGGTGATCCGAGGCTCGGCGCTGGGAGCATTGAACGGCGAAGAGAAGTGGGAGAAGCAGATTGAAGCGCTGATGGAAGCGGTGGACAAGTACATCCCGCAGCCGGTGCGGGATGTGGACAAGCCGTTTGCGATGCCGATCGAGGATATTTTCTCGATATCCGGGCGCGGGACGGTGGTAACGGGGCGCGTGGAGCGCGGCAAGGTGAAAGTGGGCGAGGAAGTGGAGATCGTAGGCTTCCGTCCGACGATGAAACGTGTGGTGACGGGGATCGAAATGTTCCGAAAGCTTTTGGATGAAGGCATGGCGGGAGACAACGTCGGTTTGCTCTTGCGCGGGACGGAAAAGGAAGAAGTGGAACGCGGGCAAGTGCTGGCCAAGCCGGCGTCGATCACGCCGCACACGAAGTTCAAGGCGGAAGCGTACGTGTTGACGAAGGAAGAAGGCGGGCGTCACACGCCGTTCTTCACGGGCTACCGACCGCAGTTTTACTTCCGCACGACCGATGTGACGGGAGATGTGAAGCTGCCGACGGGCGTGGAAATGGTGATGCCCGGGGACAATGTGAGCGCGGAAATCAGCTTGATCACGCCGGTGGCCTTGGAGAAGGGGCTGCGCTTCGCGATTCGCGAAGGCGGCCACACCGTAGGCGCCGGAGCGGTTACGGAAATCATCGAGTAGGCGCTATGCAGATTTCTGTTGAAGGACGGCGGTCGAGCACGAGTGATTGGCAGGCGGTCCGCGATATTCCTGGGGACCAGTTGAAGCCGCTCTCGCCAGAACAGGCGGCAGTTGCTGCGCAACTGAAAATTTCGGCGGAAGATTATGCCAGGAGCGCATTGGCGGGGGAGCGCGCGACCGAAGCGCTGCTTGGAAAGACACAACGATTTGCCGGGCTTTTGGAACAACGTCTTGCGTCGCGAGTTGCAGGCGTTCAAATCGATTCCGTAGCCCTGGAAACGTGGGAACACAAGTTTCGGGTCGTGATTCGCGGGAAGTTGAATACGGTCTTCCACGTCAACGAAGATATTGTTGATGATTTGTTCGAGGGGGGATCGAAGGAAGCAGACGAGAGGATTTCGCGAATCGTAGATTTGGTGGTAGGAGAGAGAGTGGCGTAGTTGCGGGTCGGCCAGACTAGCGCGACGATCTTGCTCAGTGAAGAGGGGTTGAGCGCGCTGCGAATCATGCTTCCGGACTTGCCCGATTCGCCGCTGGTATTTCTCTTCGTTCAAGAGACGGATGATCTCGGGCTTTGGGTCCGCGTAAAGCGCAAGGATGAGGACCATGTGCTTCTGATCCGATGGGAATTTATTCTCACGGTTGATCTACCGGCAGGAGCAGTCAAGACAGTAGGGTTGAAACCATAGGACAGGCCGATGCGAGAAATCATAACTTTACAGTGCAACGATTGCAAAAACCGGAATTACACGACCACCAAGAATCGGAAGAAGCATTCCGACCGGATGGAAACCAAGAAATTTTGCAAGGCGTGCCGCAAGCATACGGGTCACAAGGAAGTGAAGTAAGTTGAGTTTGATAGGGGAGTAGGTTCAACGGTAGACCATCGGTCTCCAAAACCGAGAGTGGGGGTTCGAATCCCTCCTCCCCTGCCACTTTGGCGGCCGATGGCGGATGCGAAACAGTAGGGGCAAGAAACGGGTTGAGGGCGGAGAGAGAAGCGAGCGATGGCGACGCAGGTGGGAAAATTGAAGACCGATGATACAGAGGGGCGCGGCTCACCACTAGAGATGCTGGGCTTTTTCGCCCGCCTCGCGGAGCATCCCCGCCGGTGGCGCGGTTTTCTGCACGAGGTGCGCGTCGAAATGCGCCAGGTCACCTGGCCGACGCGGCGCGAGGTGTTTGTAACCACCTGGGTGGTGATCGTGACGGTCGCGTTTTTCGGGGTCTTTTTCTTCGGCGTGGATAGCGGCGTGAGCTGGCTCGTCCAGCGCATCATCAAACTTTTTGCGCACTGAGGTATCCGTTGGATATGGAAAAGCAGTGGTACATCATCCACACCTATTCGGGATTTGAGAAGAAGGTGAAGGAGAGCCTGGAAAGCCGCGTGGCGGCCTTCGGCCTGCAGGACAAGATCGGCCGGATGATGATTCCGACCGAGGATGTGCTGGAAGTTCGCGGCGGCAAAAAAGTCGTTTCCTCGCGCATGCTGTATCCCGGCTACGTCCTGGTGGAAATGGATATGGACGACTACACCTGGCACGTCGTCCGCAACACGCCGCGGGTCACCGGGTTTGTCGGATCGGGCGAAACGCCCACGCCCCTTTCCGAAACGGAAGTAGAAGGCATTCTGCACCGCGTGACCACTTCCGCGGACCGGCCGAAACCGAAGCTGGTGTTCGAGCGCAACGAGCAGGTGCGCATCATCGAAGGGCCGTTCGCGAACTTCACGGGCGTGGTCGACGACGTGAACGCGGACCGCAACACGCTGAAAGTTTCCGTCACGATTTTCGGCCGCTCGACGCCGGTGGAACTGGATTTCGTGCAAGTGGAAAAGATGGCTTAGTTTCGCGGCGGCCCGCCGAAGGCGGCCCGCGCGCAGGGGAAACAGGGGAACTCGGATGGCAAAGAAAGTACAAGCAACCGTAAAATTGCAATTGCCGGCAGGGAAAGCCACGCCGGCTCCGCCCGTGGGCACCGCGCTCGGTCCGCAGGGCGTGAACATCATGGATTTCGTCAAGCAGTTCAACGCCAAGACTGCCAAAGAACCCGATGGCATGATCATTCCGGCGCTGGTCACAATCTACAGCGACCGCACGTTCACCTTCATCACCAAGACGCCTCCGGCTTCCGAGCTGCTCAAGCGCGCGGCCGGAATCGTCAAGGGCTCGGCCGAGCCGAATCGAACCAAGGTCGGCAAGGTGACGCGCAAGCAGGTCGAGGAGATTGCCAAGACCAAATTGCCGGACTTGAACACCACGAGTCTGGACTCGGCCGTGCGCACGGTCATGGGCACGGCGCGCAACATGGGTCTGGAAGTGGAAGGGTAGCCCTTCGCAAGGGCTCAGGGTAAAGAGGAGAGAAATGGCTAAGAAGCCGGGAAAAAACATCACCAAGGCGCGCGCGACCATCGAAGCGCGTCCTTATAAGTTTGCGGAAGCCGCCGAAGCGATCAAGAAAGCCCACTTCGTCAAGTTCGACGAAACCGTGGAGTTGGTCGCGAACCTTGGCGTCGATCCGAAACAATCGGACCAGATGGTGCGCGGCACCGTGGTCCTGCCGCACGGCCTGGGAAAATCCAAGCGCGTGCTGGTGATCGCCACGGGCGAAAAAGTTCGCGAGGCGCAGGATGCCGGCGCGGATTTCGTCGGCGGCGAGGACATGGTCCAGAAGATTCAGGAAGGCTGGACCGATTTCGACGCGGTGATCGCGACGCCGGACATGATGCGCTCCGCAGGACGCCTGGGAAAAGTGCTCGGCCCGCGGGGCATGATGCCCAATCCGAAGACCGGCACGGTGACGTTTGAAGTCGCGCAGGCGGTCAAGGAAATCAAGGCCGGAAAAGTGGAGTTTCGCGTGGACAAGCAGGGAATCATCCACTCTCCGATCGGCAAGGTCAGCTTTGACGCAACGAAGCTCGCCGAAAACGCGCACGCGCTCATCGGAGCGATCCTGAAGGCCAAGCCGTCGGCGGCCAAGGGAAAATTCGTCAAGAAAGTCACGCTGACGTCCACGATGGGTCCGGGTGTAACGATCGACGAGGCCGAAGTCGAAGCCGCCGTCGCGGCCTAAACGGCGCGGGAATTTCGCGGCGTGGCCTGACCAAAATAGTTTCAGAATTCGGAGCTGGAAATGAAAAAGCGCAGTGAAAAACAGGAAGATCTCGACAAACTGAAAAGTCAACTGGCCACGGTTTCGACCGTGATCCTGTCCACCTTCCAGGGCATCACGGTGGAAAACGACAACAAGTTGCGCCGCGCCGTCGAACAGGCCGGCGGGCATTACCAGGTCGTGAAAAACACGCTCGCCGAACGCGCCGCTTCCGGCACGCCGATCGAGCCCCTGTTGAAAAACCTGACGGGAACCAATTCCATTGCCTACACGGCGACTGATCCGGTATCGCTCGCCAAGGCGCTCACCAAGATTGCGAAAGACGTTCCGGCCTTCCAGTTTCGTGCAGGGATCGTCGAGGGGCGCGTGCTTTCGATCGCGGAAATTCAGCAGCTTTCCTCGCTGCCCTCGAAGGAAGAGTTGATCAGCAAGATCATGTTTCTCGTCAACGCGCCGGCGCAGCGCATCGCGTCCGCGCTGGCTGCGGTCAACCGCAACTTGGCCGTCACGGTCAACGAGGCGGTCAAGGCCAACAAGTTCGGACCGGGTTCGGCGCCAGCACCGGTCGAGACGGCTCAATAAAGAATCTAATCTGCATCTAATCAAGAGAGGACACAGCAATGGCAAATAAGGTGGAAGCAATCCTGGAAGAAATCAAGGGCCTGACCCTGCTCGAAGCGGCTGACCTGGTCAAGAAAATGGAAGAGACCTTCGGCGTTTCGGCGGCGGCTGCGGCGCCCGTGATGGTGGCGGGCGGAGCGGCGGCGGGAGCGGCCCCGGTCGAAGAGAAGACGGAGTTCTCGGTTGTGCTCACGGATGTGGGCGCGAACAAGATCAACGTCATCAAGGCGGTCCGCGAAGTCACCAGCCTGGGCCTCAAGGAAGCCAAGGACCTGGTCGATGGCGCGCCCAAGCCGATCAAGGAAGGCGTGAACAAGGACGAGGCGGCCACGATCAAGAAGAAATTCGAGGATGTCGGCGCCAAAGTCGAAGTGAAGTAACGGTATCGGAGTAACCCAGCAATTCCGGCGCGAGGCGCCCCGACATGGTCGGGGTTGCCGCGCCCTGAGGGGTTTGCTTACGCAAGATCCAAAACGTGATTTGTCAACCTTGACTCGGTCCCGCCGGGACCCGGGGCGGCGGTGTCTGCCATGCCGCCTATCGGCGTTTCGGCCCAACCCTGCGAAGTTTATGAGGTCATAGCATGCCGAATGGAAACGGGAATCATCATATGCGAGAGCGCGAGCG
>DATNIO010000300.1:0-10742 GCA_035604385.1 Verrucomicrobiia bacterium
GCTGTTTCGCGTGGCGCACAATCAGGCCAGAAACCGCCAGAATCGCTACGACCGAAATTTCAGCGCTCCAACAGATACTGAAATTGGTGCGGTCTCACACGAAGCGACGCCGGAACGCGCCGTGCTGGAGAAGGAAAAATTCCAGCAGTTGGGGAAAGCGATCCGGCTGCTTTCCGCGTCCGAGCGGGAGTGCCTGCTGTTGCGCGCCGCGGGATTGCGTTACCGGGAAATTAGCGAAGTCTTGGGGATTGCGACGTCCACGGTCGGTGACACGGTGGATCGCGCAATCAAAAAACTGGCGGAGAAATGCAATGTGTGACTTTTCTGGAAAACTGATCGCCTGGCTGGACCGCGAGCTTCCTGCAGAGCAAGCTTCCGAGATAGAGCGCCACGTGGAAGCCTGCTCCGAATGCCGGAGCAAGGTCGACGGATACAAACGCGTGAGCAGCGAATTTGACGCCTACTGCGATGAGGCAATCGTATCGAACGCGCGCCGCGCTGTCCTTCGCTGGGTGCCGGCTGTGGCTGCTGCGGGAGCTTTGGCTGCTCTTGCGGCGCTGTTCCTGGCGCTGCCTCGAACACGTATCGAGCCACACGCGTTCCATCCTCCACAAGTAGCGGTAACGGCGCCCCCTGCCGTCGTTGCGAAAGGATTGCCCGCGAACATTCGTCCGATGCAGAGAGTTCGTCGGCGGCATGCCGTCGCGCCCGCGCAAGCGCAAAATGACAACGCTACGTTCGCACAAAACCAAAATTCTTATGTTCTGCCGGATGAACCCGTGATCCAAATCGCCATCTCCGCCGATGAAATGTTTCCACCGGGCGCGGTGCCCGAAGGCATGCATTTTGTCGCGGATCTCACAATTGCGGCGGATGGATCGGCCGAGCGCCTCCGATTGCGCCCGCGGCTTGCGGGATTTGAAAGGAGCACGACACAGCCATGAAACGCGCACTCATCTTAGTCATGATTCTGACGGCCTCCTCTTGCGTGTTCGCTCAGGAAGGCGGAAACGCGGTGTTCTTCCAAAGTCAAGGCGCCGGACCCGTTACAACCGTCGGCGTAGGCATGCTCGGAAAACCGCCCGGCGCTCCGGTCCAGGGCGCGCCATATTCCGCCACGATTACTAACGAAAATATTCAGACTCTCGAAGACGGAACTCACATCACGCAAACCAGCACCGGAAATATCGCGCGCGATTCTCAGGGCCGCACGCGCCAGGACGCATCCTTGCCGGCCATCGGCAATCTGTCCGCCGCCGATGCGCCGCACCTCGTCTTCATCCAGGACCCCGTGGCGCAGACGGTCTACACGCTGAATTTGACGGATAAAACCGCGCAGAAAATGCCCTCGCTTCCCCCGAACATAACTTCTTCCGGTCCAGCGAGCGGCGGCAAGTTCGTGATGCAAATGGGAACCGCGGTAGCTGCGGGCGGCCCGCCACCGCTTCCGCCACCGGGAATTATGATGCAAAGAACATTTATTGGCGGCGACCAGGGCCAGGTCAACACGGAAGATCTCGGCTCTCAAACCATGGAAGGTGTGCAGGTGACGGGAGTGCGAACGACGCGCACGATTCCCGTGGGGGAAATTGGAAACGACAGGCCCATCAGCATTGTAACGGAGGTCTGGACGTCGCCCGATCTGAAGACGATCGTCTACAGCAAGCGCAGCGACCCGCGCATGGGCGAGCAAACTTTCCAGCTGACGAACATCGTGCGCTCGGAGCCGGATGCTTCGCTGTTCACGGTCCCGCCCGATTTCAAAATCGTGGACGGCCCTCGCGACGTTATTTACCGGTCAAACCAATAGCGCGCATTTCTCGCGACAAATCCGATCTGCGAAATGTACTTCATCCGATGTATGAACGAAGAAGGGGTTTCGTGGCGCCGGCGTTTTTGAGTCGCGTGGCTTTAGGAAAAATCACCGGCGTCGCGCCGGCGCTACGAAAGGCCTGCTTGCGGGAAAAACACGTGGAAGCGCGCGCCGCGCGGGGTATTCTTCTCCAGGCGGATCGTGCCGCGATGGTCGTCCACGATTTTCGCGACGATGGAAAGACCGAGGCCCACTCCGTCTTTCTTCGACGTGAAAAATGGATTGAAAATCTGCTCGTGCAATTCAGGAGGCACGCCGGGACCCGTGTCTTCGACGAACACGGCTACGCCCGGCTCGCCATTCGAGACTTCCTCCTCAATCGCAATGTGCAGCGTTTTCTCCTGTGATCCTTCCTGCGCCTGCATGGCTTGCAATGCGTTGGTAATCAGATTGACGAAAACCTGCTCGCAAAGCTGGGCGTCGGCCGGAACTTCAGGCAAGTTCGGAGCGTACTGGCGCTCGATTTTTACGCCTGCATTTGGGAAGGACGCGGCGGCGGCATCGAGCGCGCGATCGACGATTTCGGAAATCCGCTCCGGGCGCAATTCGAGTTTCGAGGGACGCGCGAAATCGAGGAAGCGCACGACGAGGGCGTTCAGCCGGTTCACCTCGGAGGAAATGTATCCGGCCAGCTCCGCGACGAGCGGCTCGGACGCCGCGACTTTCCGGCTCAGCATGTCCGCCGAGCCCTTGATGACGCCCAGCGGATTGCGGATTTCATGCGCCAGGCCGGCGGAAAGTTGCCCGAGAGCGGCCAGGCGCTCGGCGCGGCGCGCGTCGGCTTCCGCGGCGCGCAACTGGCGATTGGTCTCTTCCAGTTTCTCCGAAAGATCCTCCAGCCGCTGCACCTGCCGCCGGTTTTCCACCGCAAAGCGGTTGACCAGGATCGCTGCGACATAAAAGAAAAGCACGCGAATGGCGAGGATGCCTTTTCCCTCGGGGGTTACATCCACTTCCTCCAGCGCCGGGAACAGCAGCGACAAGTAGGCTAGCGAAGCAACCGTGGTCCAGGCCAGCGCGCCGAGCGTCCCGAAGTAGATCGCGGCGCTCACCACCGGCAAAAAGTAAATGGGATAGTAGGTGCTGTTGATTCCAAAATCGCCGGTGTGGTCGAGTAGCAGCGTGCCCAGCAAGATCTTGATGAGGACGCTGTAGGCGGGACCGCGCTTCGGCAAACGGGCGATCAGCCAGCCTTCCAGGAGCTGTACGACGAAGATCGCAAGCAGAATGAGTTGTTTGTGGTATTCGTCGACAGGGGGGAGAAACGCCAGGCCGCCCAAAAAGACCAGCCAGATCAGATCAATCCAACTCAGATGAAGGTCACGAATTGCCGATGGTTCGCGGTCCAGCATTCTGCAGGGCTCCGGCAAAGTCTAACACGGGTGCCCGTGGCGCAGGCTTCAGCCTGTGGGGTTTAGTGCTCGCACGAACTAACCCCCACAGGCTGAAGCCTGCGCCACTTCAATTATCCAAGAGTCTGGAATTTTATTGCACGCGCTGGGGGCGCGATTCGGTGTCGACGAGCGCCTCGAATATGGCCAGAACGTGGCGGCGGTAATCGACCATGCGGGTGAAGACGTCACGCAGGGTGGGGTCGCGCTCGGATTCGCGATGCCATTTCAGCAGCACCGCGGGTGGGACTTCGATATCCCGGCGAAGCTCTTCCGCGGAATGGCCCCGCAGGAACAGGCCGTAGAAGAAGGCCGCCTCCCGCTGCGGGAAGTCGAAGTCGTGCTGGGTTTCGTCCGCCGCGTTGGCGGCCGCCAGCAGGGTCGTGTTGGATACAGTCTGCATCAGCATCCAGAGACAGAAAGGGAAGTTTACCGGAAGTTTTCCCGGCGTCAAGTGCCGCGGCTAAAAAGGTGGCTTAGTCTGGTAACTCGCGGGAGCCGCAGGACTCGTCGCAAGGCAATTCGATGCGGGATGTGTTGGGAAGGGTTCTTCTGAGGGTAGGTAGCACAGCCACTCCTGGCTGTGCGCTTTTGCTAAGTGATGGAAAAACCACACAGCCAAGAGTGGCTGTGCTACTGAAAGCAAAGACATTGCGGGAAAAGTGATGAACTATCCCAGTTTCCCGGGCTGGCGCGCGGAACGGACAAACTCGCGAAGCGCCGAAACATTGGGGCCGTAGGCGCCGATCCGGGCCGCATCGACCGGCAAGCCGAGCTGCTCCGCCGCTTCCATGTTGATCCCGGCATCGTCGAGTTCGGAGAGGCTAAAACCGACGGCGGGAAGCACGCGCTTCGTGCCGCTCGGATAAACCGGGCGTGGAGGACGGCGCCGTGCCCAGGGCTTGCTTGCGATTGCGAAGAACTGGTGCCAATCGTTCTTGTCCCACATCGCTCGCTCCCGCGTCTCGTGGACCCAGGACGCTCAGACACTCAATCAGTCAGATGCGCCAACTAGCCTTGCGGTCGCTTCCCGTGGCCCGACCCCGTTTTGTCGGGGTTATGCATTGGCCTGTCCTCGGGTATACGACACAACAGGAGCGGCGTCCACAACAGACTGGGGATTGTTTCAGCGGCGTTGCGAAAGAGAAATTATCACGTTGGATGGAAGGTCGGGTACCGAATGGACACGAAGGTTTTTTCGAATGGAAAAGTGCGCATGACGCGCAATTCGTTTCACGTGGAACAAACGGCCAACTAACTGTGGGCAATGCTCTTGCGCCGGTTCGGCGGCGACCGGCAGCCTCTCGTGCCCACAACAGGAAGCAATCGCTGCGTGCGGCTGGTATAATGTGCGCATCCGAGTGCCCTCCGGGGAACCTGTGGAAAAATCAAAACTCGTCATCGTCGTTCACTACCACGAGCTGTGGCTCAAGGGCGGAAATCGCCGCTTCTTCCTGAGCAAGCTGCACATGGCGCTGAAGCGCGCGCTCGAAGGCCTGCCAGTGGAGCGCATTCTGCGGCCCGGCGACAGGCTGCTCGTGGAATTCGGCGAAGGCGCTTCGGCAGAGGAAGCAATCGCGCGCATCGAACGCGTGTTCGGCGTGGCATTTTACGCCGTGGCTCGAGTGGTTCCCCGCGGTAGCGAGGACGATCTCGCGGCGCTTGGACGCGCGGCGTGGGAAGAAGTTCGCGGCGAGAAATTTGAAACGTTTGCGGTGCGCGCCAAGCGCAGCGACAAATCTTTCCCCCAGCGCACCATCGATATCGACGTTTCCGTTGGGCAATATCTGGTGGATCAGTTGCGCGCCTCGGGCCGCGGCGCTCGCGTGAAGCTCAACGATCCGGACCTGACTTGCCGCATTGAAATTCCACCCGGTCCATCGCTGCTCGTGTATGCGCGAAAAATTCCCGGCGCGGGAGGGCTTCCGCCCAACACGGCTGGGCGCATGACGTGCCTTCTTTCCGGGGGATTCGATTCGGCCGTCGCCGCGCACAAGATGATGAAGCGCGGGGCGCACCTGAACTTCGTGCACTTCTGGGGCGGTGGTGCGCGGCCGGGAGAGTCCTCGGTGCACGTGGCGCGCGAGCTTGTGAAGCGCCTGGTGCCGTGGCAATTTTCCGCGAAGCTTCACCTCGTGCCGTTCGAGCCGATTCAGCGGGAAATCGTGGCGCGCGCGCCGGAGGAATTCCGAATCCTGCTCTATCGCCGCATGATGCTGCGCATCGCCGAGCGCATTGCGCGCTCCAATCGCGCCCTCGGGCTCATCACCGGAGACAGCCTAGCGCAGGTCGCTTCGCAAACGCTGCACAATATGGCCGCCGTCGGGGCAGCCGTGCGTATGCCGCTCTACCGCCCGCTCGTCGGCGACGACAAAATCGAAATCATGGATGCCGCGCGCAAAATCGGCACGCATGACATTTCCGCCGAACCCTTCCACGATTGCTGCCCCATCTTCCTGCCGCGCAACCCCGCGCTCCACGCCTCCGTCGCGGAACTCGACCAGGCGGAAAGCGCGCTGGACATCGAGTCGCTCATCCGCCAGGGAATCGATGCCACGGCCATCGAGCGCTACCGCTACGCCGCCGGCCGAGTAGAAAAAGTGGAATCGTTCAAGTCCGCCACGGCGTGAAAATGTCAAGAAATTCCAATCGGAAATATCTAAAGTTTCCTCCCGAGATGACGCAAACTTTGCGATCGTACGTTTACATTTACACGGACCCCCGTAACGGAAAGGCCTTCTACATCGGAAAGGGTCGAGGGAATAGGGCCTTTTCTCATCTCGACGAAAAGGGAGAAACGGACAAGATTGCGAGGATAGCCGCAATACGCAAGTCCGGGGGAGAACCAAGGATAGACATTTTGCGTTACGGCATGACGGACGAGGAATCATCCCTGGTGGAGACAGCTGTAATTGACTTTATGGGGCTTTCACGTCTAACAAATGCCGTCAGGGGAAATCACCGAACTAGTTTGGGGCGAGTGTCTTCGAAGGATTTGATAACAATGCTCACGGCAAAACCGGCGAAGATCAAGCACAAGGCTATCCTGATAGTCATCAATCGCCTCTATCGAAGTGACATGACAGCCGAGGAACTCTATGAAGCTACGCGAGGGATTTGGAAGATAGGCCCTAAGCGCAATGAGGCCGAACTTGCGATGGCTGTCTATCAGGGAATCATTAGGGAAGTCTATAAAATAAGGCGATGGTTGCCTGCAGGTACCTTCAACTACAAGACGCGTGACTCTAGAAATTTCAAGAATTCCGGCAGATGGGAGTTCGAGGGTGAAATCGCCCAGGACGTTCGCGATCGATACTTAGACTTCTCGGTCCGGCATCTGCTGGGCAGGAAGGGTCAAAACCCAATTAGATATTCAAAGGGATGGTAGGTAATTATCTCTCCCGGTCCTCGCGAATCATTTCCTCGGTGGAGGGAAATGCGCGGCCCGATCCCGTATGCTGCTTGCGCAGCCGGGCGAGTTTGTGGACCCATTCATGTCGTGAACTTAGCTCTTGTGCCGTGGGGACGTTTTCCTCGAGCAAGGCTAGGACTTCCGCGGCGATCGAGCTGTAATTGGCTCGCGCTCGTTCGCGGAGGGCTTCATACAGGGCTTGGGGGACATTTCTGATGTATAGAGTTGGCATTGGAACACCCTACGGAAAGCATGCAGCATCACCCGATCTCTGGCAATCCTAAAATAAAACCGGGGAGTCCGCCGCAG
Source organism: Verrucomicrobiia bacterium (assembly GCA_035604385.1). Lineage (GTDB taxonomy): Bacteria > Acidobacteriota > Terriglobia > Acidiferrales > UBA7541 > Palsa-360. The sequence continues at coordinate 6,986 of DATNIO010000300.1, forward strand.
CGGACTCCCTGGTTTCGTTACAGCGAACTTTCTTCGTATTGTGGTTGCGGCGCCGCTCGCTAGAGCGGCGAACGGCTTAGAACTGGAACGAGTAGCCGAGCGTTAGAGACTGCAGCCCGATTCGATCCGTGCTGTTGTTGTATTCGCCGGCGAGCAGGTTGCTCTGCTGCACCTGCTGCTGGGAAACGGGATCGTACGTGTAGGCGATGTCAAAGCGCGACCGGCCGGCGTGGTAGGCGAACCCGGTGGAAAGCTGGTTCGTCATGATCGCGGCGGTCATGGGCGTGAGCGTTCCATTCGGCACCGGACTGTTTCCATGCTCATAGCCGAACCGGAGCGAAGTGCTCTCCGTCAGCATCCGCTCGACGCCGCCGTGGAAGGAGTACTGATCTTTCCAGTTCAGGGGCACGCCATCAACGAGCGTCGAGGAACCCGCCACGCTGTTGATTACCGGATTTGACCCGTTGGTCAGCGTGACCGGCAAATTGACGAAGGAGTTGCTCCAGTTCACCCAATCGGTCTGGAAAGCGAGCGTCCAGCGCGGGTTGAGGTGCCAGGCGATATTGCCATTCACCGACTGCGGCAGGATGTTTTTCACGGATGCGTTATACGAAAACGTGGATGCGGCATTGGCCCCCAGCGCGGCAAACAGGGCGCTGGCGTTGCCGGTAGCAAGGCCGTTCGTGACGATCACGGTGTGCGATTTCCAGGCCACTCCAAAGTCCAGGCTCTTGGTGGGCTCGAACATCGCGCCGACGCTCATGTTCCAGCCTGTGCCGTACGTGTGAAGATCGAGCAGCGTTTTTGCGCCCGCCAGTTGCGGCTGGCTTTGGAAGATGTAAGGAGCGTGCAGGGTGTTTGAATTGTAATCGGCGCCCGCCGTCATTCCAACAGACAGCTTGTGGCTGAATGCGTAGCTCAAGCCGGCCATTGCGCGGCCCGCGAGAATCGCGGACTTATTCTCCTGCATCCCGTAAGTGACTCCGAAAGCGCCTGGCGGATCCACGTACTTCCAGTCCGAAACCGAGACCATGTCAGGCGCGAACCCGACGCCGAAGCTGAAGCGCGATTTTCCTAACGGCATGCCGAACGCGCCGTAAGGAATGACGCCTGGCGCCGTGGTCATTGGGGAGTTGGTGTTTGCCGAATTGCTGAAAGAGCCGCGGGCGAACACCGCGGACATGCTCAGATCAAGTGTCGGGCTGCTGAGATACGTCAATCCCGCGGGGTTGGTGGTGAGAGCGCCAATGGCATCCGAGGTGGACGGGACGTAGACGCCGCCGAGGGCCAACGATCGCGTGCTCGCCGAATTCCAGTAAAAATCCTGTGCGGAGGCTGAAACGGAAAGGAATGCGAATAAGATGAATAATAGGAAAACGCTTCTGCGGAAGTTCATTTCGGTCCTGCTCCTTTTTTGAGTTATGTTGCGACTGCAGTTTCCGGCTGGATGAAAGCCAGCGGTTCGGAATTCGTTTTGGAAGCGATCAGCGCCTCGACGCACGGCAGATCGAGCGCGTGCGGCGCGTCGCTGCGCAATATTTCAAAAACCTTTTCCAGGGGCATCCCGTCCCGGTAGGGCCTCTTGGCATGGAGCGCGTCGAAAATGTCCGCCACCGCCAAAATTCGCGCAAAGCGGGAAAGCTGCTCCGAACCCCAGCCGCGCCAGTAGCCGGACCCATCCAGTTTTTCGTGATGAGCGGCGGCATCCTGGCTGAGCCGGTCGAATCCGGGAATTTTTTTGAGAATCTCGAGCGTGAAGTACGGGTGGGCCTTGACCGAGATCCATTCCTCATTCGTCAGCTTGCCGGGTTTCTCCAGGATCGAGTTTGGAACGCTCAATTTGCCGATGTCGTGCAACAGCGCTGCGCGGCGGAGCTGCTTCAGGCCCTTGGCGTTCATGCCGAACCACTGGCCGATTTCCACGGCTGCGTCAGCGACGCCGCTGGAATGGCGATAGGTAAAGGGCGACTTGGCGTCGATGACTTCCGCGAACGCCGTGCAGATCTTGTCGATCGAGTCCTCAGTGGCCGTCATGCGGCGGTTTTCCGGTTCAAGCGATGCAATCTTCCGAAGCAGGTCCCTGTCGTCCAGTCCGTCCCACAGCGCCCCGGAATTTGCCAGGGAAGCGGCCGCTTTCACCAGATCGGGATCAAACCAGCGGCCGCTGCGCTTCTGCGCGGCCTCCAGAGCGACGTTGGGTCCTTTGGCCGTGAAAAAAACGTCCAGAGTCTGCGAGAGATTGGCGATTCTTGAGAACAGAGGGATTTCGTGCTTGCGGAGCCCGTCGGGATATCCGCGCCCATTCCAGTGCTCGTCAAGATTGTAAATGCCGGTGGAAACGGAATCGGAAAATCCCAGTTGCTTGGCGATATAGGATCCGCGTTCGCAGCGAATCTTGACCAGCGTGCAGGAATCCTGTTGCTGCGTTGCGGCCACCTGGAAAAGCCTTTGCATGCGCTGCAGGAAAGGCATGCCGGTGGCAACATGGGTGAGGGCATAGTGCAGGCTCTCCCAACCCACGCGCGTCCAGTCCGTTGTTTTCACGTCGCCCTTGGCCCGAATTTCGTCCGCGTTCAAGATGTGAAAGAGGCGCGAGGCGTTGCTGCTGCATCCCGCATCTTTGAGCAGCAGCGCATAATAAAGGTCGGTTTGCTCGTCCGCGCTCACGCCAATCTGCTGCGCCAGCCTCATCCCGATCATGCAGGCTCGAACGGAATGCCCCATGGGCTGGCCTTCGGTCAGATCAAGGGCGTAGGAAAGCGCGGAAATGATTTCGGACATGCGGATCGACGAGGGCGCCTCATGGCGTTCAACATTGGAAAAGTCCTGGGGATTTCGCTCGCTAGCGTTGAAGGGCGCCATGGGACTCCTGTAAGCCTTACCAATCCGGGGTGGCCATTTCCCTATCTTGAAACCATGGTCGATCCCGTATAGGGACTGTACGAAATAGGACTTTTCTTCCCTATGGAACAACTGGTTCATTTTGGGAGGGACAAAAGTACTGGGTTCAAGCGATTGAAAACACATCACTTACACTACTGCATCGTAGTTATACCTGCCGTCTTTTTACCATACGTGTAATACGCGCCGGGGGCAAATATTTTCCTGAGGACTAGAGGCGAGAAAACTCGGTCGCAAAAAAACTGGGGAGCCACTTGTAGTGGACTCCCCGGTTTGAGACTTGGATTCCTGAATGTACGGCGCGACTACCAGCGGCGGTCCCCGCCGCCACCACCGCCGCGATCGCCGCGGTCGCGGTCCCTGCCTCCGCCACCGCCGCCACGGCCACCGCCGCCGCCCGGTCGTCCTCCGCCACCGCCAAAGCCGCCACGGCCACCGCCGCCGCCCGGTCGTCCTCCGCCACCGCCGCCGCCACCCTCACGAGGGGGCCGGGCTTCGTTGACGACAATGTTGCGGCCCATGAAATCGTGGCCGTTCAATCCCTGAATGGCGCGCTCGGCTTCCTCGTCGCTATTGACCTCGACAAATCCGAACCCGCGTGGTTGCCCTGAGAAACGGTCGCGCACCAGGGTAACATTCGCCGCGGTGACTCCCGTCTGAGTAAATAAAGCGCTGAGCTGCTCTTCGGTAGCCTGAAATGGCAGATTGCCGACGTAAAGTTTCTTCAATGCGAGACTCCTTCTGGCCGTGGCAATACGGACCCACGGAACCGGGGACTGAAGAGAGTAGGTTCGAGATCGGGGAACTTGGGCTGGGGCCCAGAACAATCCGACAAGAGACGCACTTCAGCACCGGG
>DATNIO010000301.1:0-8293 GCA_035604385.1 Verrucomicrobiia bacterium
GCGCTGGCAACCGCTGGAATTGCAACAATTCCCAACACCGCGACGATAATTGCTTTCTTCACGTTCATCTAAATCTCCTTGTGTGAGGCCGATTGCCTCGGGGTGCGCAGAAGATTGCAACATAGAGACCAAAAGGGTACACTCTCGAAGAATTCAGTAACTCACTTAATTTCATTTGGTTACAGACACCAAGAGTGGTGCGTGTGTCAAATTGTGGCAGGGGAGTATCCCAACAACTTCCCTAGGAATAGGAAATTCAATTCCCAAGCGGCTTCGTTGATATCGTCCGCGGAAAGGGCAAAAGCCGATTGCGTTGAGAACGGATGGCCAATCCGCCGAGCAGCCGTGCGGTTCCGACATGATTTGTTGGCGCGAGGAGTGGCAAACATCGGACGCTGAGATTCCCTCGAGGGACTCGGACAAGCTCTTCGCTTCGCTCGGTACGACATCGTTTTGACTTTATCCGCAGACACCAGCGGAGTGCCCTGACAAAACGTCGCAGTTCTCTCTCACGTTCGTTGTCGCTTCCGGCGTTCGGCGCCGGGCCTGCGTTCCTCTCGCGCTGACGGACGTAATTCTGTATTGTGACGCGGGTATTTTAAGGGGAGCGGCGTGCCACCTGTGCCATCTGCGACTCATCCGGTTCACGACGCGGTCTTCGGCGTCAGCTATGCGGCGTGGCTGCTTTTTGAGATTTTCACCGGCCGATCCCGGAAATCGAGCGATCCGGCGCGAGCGCGAGATCGCGGCTCGTTCTTTTTCGTTGTCTCCATGATATGGGTCGGAGTCGGGCTGGATGTTGCCTCCCGTTATGTTCTCCCGCGCGCCGCGATCGAGCGGATGCGCACGGAAATTTTCTTCGCGGGAATTGCGCTAATTTGGTTGGGCATCGCGTTCCGCTACTACGCCATGCGCGTGCTTGGCCGCTACTTCACCTTTGATGTCGCGGTGCACGCGGGGCAAACGGTGATCGAAGCGGGGCCGTATCGATTCATCCGTCATCCTTCCTACTCGGGTGCATTGATCACACTCATTGGTTTCGGCCTGGCGTTCGGAAATTGGGCGGGACTTTTCGCGCTGCTGGCTTGCGCGGGCATTGGATACGCGTATCGCATTCATGTGGAGGAGTCGGCGCTCATCGTGGAACTAGGTGAACCCTATAAGGAATACATGCGGCGCACGCGGCGGATCGTGCCATTCGTGCTCTAGTCGTGGAAATCCACGGCAAATAGTTTTTGCCGGCAATGGAAAGGACGGCGATGGGGAAGCAGCGTCTCGAAGCTTTCACCGATGGAGTCATCGCCATCATCATCACCATCATGGTGCTGGAGATAAAAGTTCCGTCGGGCCCGGGCCTCGCAGCCTTGGCCGCCAGCGTACCAATCCTTCTCACCTACGCGCTGAGTTTCGCCAACGTGGGCATCTTCTGGAACAACCATCACCACATGCTGCACGTCACAGAGCGCATCAATGGCACGGTGTTGTGGGCCAATCTCTTTCTCTTATTCTGGATGTCGCTAATTCCGTTCGTGATCCGCTGGATCGACGAAACGCATTTTGCCGCCATCCCCACCGCGGGCTACGGCGTAGTTCTGGCCATGTCCGCAATTGCCTACGTGTGGCTGCAGCGCTCTATCATCGCGGTCGAGGGCGCGCCCTCCAAACTGGCCCGCGCCATAGGCCGCGATCTGAAAGGAAAAATTTCGCTGCTGCTCTATATCGTGGGCATCGCCCTGGCCTTCGTCCGCCCGTGGCTGGCCATCGCCGTCTACGTGCTCATCGCGTTGCTCTGGTTCATCCCTGATCGCCGCATCGAATCCATCGCCTAGCTGCAACGAAAGTCCAGCCCGGACGCCCGTTCAGAAATTCTCCAGCAGCCAGATATTGAAGTCGAAGGTTTGCTGGGCAAATGCCAGGCGACGCCCGTCCGGCGACGCGATGACAGAGGAAAGAAAGTTGCTCCTCCCGCGATCCAGCAGCACGCGCGATTTTCCGTCAAGATCCAGGCGCGCAAGAAAGTAGCCCTGCTTTGACTGCGCTGCGACGATTAAACTCATACCGTCCGCCGACCAAGTGACGTCCGACAAATTCCATCCCGTCGTGAGCTGGAGATTGCGCTCCGCGCCATTTCGCAAATCCAGAATCCGCACCTGGGGGACGCTGGCCTGCTCCCAAATCCCGAAGGCAATTCGCGACGCGTCGGGTGAAACGCTCCAGGCTAAATAATCGGTGGCGGAACGCAGCTTGGTTCGCGCAAGCTCCTGTCCCTGGCCCCGCAGCGGATCCAGCGAATAAAAGATCACCTGACCCTGCTCCCAACGGCTCAGGACACAAGAATCGGCGGGGCGTGAAGGACAGGTGAAGTCGGTGGTGTCATCAAAACGTGTTTCCAAAACCTGTTCAGGCGGTCCACCGGCAACGGGGATGCGCATTACTCTCGCGTTTGTGGGAGCCGAGCCCAGGCTATCTCGTGGGGTAGACCAATAAAGAATCCACGCGCCGTCCGGACTCAATTGCGCGCCTCTCACCTCGTCCGGTCCCTGAGCCATCTGTTCGGCGGTGTCCTGTTCCAGTTGCTGCCTGAATAGCTGGCGGCTTCCCGTCCGATCAGACGTAAACAGAACCGTCTTGCTATCTTTGGTCCAGCAACAGGGGTAATCACGGCTCTCGCTTACGGTAAGACGCCTCGAAGATTCGAGGCGGCTGCCGTTTTCTTTGAGCTCGCCGACGAATACGTCGTCGCGCACACGTCCCTTGATCGCAGCGAGACGCGTTCCATCGCTACTCGCGTTCAGGAGCGTTCCAATCGAAATTGCCGTTCCCTGTGGCTCACCGGATCGCTTTCCGGATTGCGGGTCGACCCTAAATTCCATCACCTTGATCAGGTTTTCCGAACTCATTTGGCCCCGGGTGTAGAGCATTCGCCCGTCGCGCAGCCACAGGATGCGCGCCAATTCGCCGTTCGCCAGCTGCGGATCCGAAATCACAACGCTCTGCGATCGCCCGTCCGATGAAATCGTTTCAATATTGCGGCTAACTCCCGATGCATCGGATTTCATATACGCCAGACGCTGCCCCGCAGAAGACCATGCCGGAGGCGAGTAAAGTTCACCTTTGCCGGCGAGGATCTTATGGGGATTTTCTCCGTTGGCTCCCATCACCCAGATTTCAGAGCTGTCCTCGCTGAGAAATGCAATCAATGAGCCGTCCGGTGAAACTTCCGGCGCCCAACTCTGGGTTCTCAGCTTACGTGGCGCGCCGCCGAATACTGAGGTCACCCAGGTCGTATATCCCTCGGTTTCTGATTCGACCGAGAACACCAGCTTCTCTCCATCCGGAAACCACCCAACGGCCCAGAGATGCGTTCGTATTTCGTCGGGCAGAGAGATGTCATGCAGCTCTCCCGTTTCGATGTTGCTTAAGTGAAGGCCTTTCGTGTCGGAATAGGCAAGGTGTTTCCCATCGGGCGAGATAGCTGCGCCGACGATACGGTTCTCAGGCGGGCTGTGCGTCAACTGCCGCTCAGTTATGGGCTTGTGCGGGGCGCTCGGCAGACCTTTGAACCAACGAAACCCAAACCCGATCGCGAGAAGCACGGCCACGGCTGCCGTGGCGTAGAGCAATTTGCGGCGGAATAGTAGCGGTTTCTGGGGCGCAGAATCTTTTTCAATTGGAGCGGGCCCGCTGTGCCGGGCCGATTCGGTGTCGCGCTTCAGGCGTTTCAAGTCAGCGCGCATGTCGGCGGCGTTCTGGTAACGCAGATCGCGATCTTTTTCGAGGGCCTTGTTGATGATCTGTTCGAGTTCGGCCGGCAAGTCCGGATTCAGCCGCACCGCCGGAGTCGGCGCGCGATTCAAGATGGATTCGAATATGATCCCGGAAGTGTCGCCGCGAAACGGAAGCGCCCCTGTGGCCATCTCGTACAACACCGCACCAAATGAGAAGAGATCCGTGCGCGCGTCCAGCTCCTTGCCGCTGACCTGCTCCGGCGACATGTACGCCACGGTGCCAAGCGCGGAACCCGGACTGGTGAGATGCTCCGGCAGATCGTGAGTCGCGGCCGTTGCTTCCGTGCTTCTTTCCGGGCTCCCGGAAACTTTGGCCAAGCCAAAGTCCAACACCTTGGGGATTCCGCGGTTGGTGATGAAGATGTTGCCGGGTTTGATGTCGCGATGAACGATGCCCTTGGCGTGCGCGGCATCGAGCGCGTCGGCGATCTCGATGGCTACCGACAGCAGATTTTCCAGCGGCATCGGGCGTCCCCCGATGCGATGCTTCAGCGTCACGCCCTCGAGAAACTCCATGGCGATGAACGAATGTCCGTCCTGTTCGCCGATGTCGTGAATGGTGCAGATGTTGGGATGATTGAGCGCGGAGGCAGCCTGCGCTTCGCGTTGAAAGCGCGCCAGCGCGTAAGGATCGCGCGCCACCTCAGGTGGCAGGAATTTGAGGGCCACGAAGCGGTGCAGGCGAATATCTTCGGCCTTGTAGACTACGCCCATGCCACCGCCGCCGAGCTTCTCAATCACGCGGTAGTGGGAGATAGTGCGGCCGATCATCGAGGAAGTATCCGCCACCGGCCGTGCATCTTACGCCAGCACCCCAATGCAGGCAATCGCGCGACTTCGGTTCATCGCTGATCGCCACATCGAATCGATCGTCTAGCTGAGGTGGACAGCTTCATCGCTGTGCAGGTCCGCCCAACGCGACTGAAGCGAATGTCCACACCACCGAGTCGAAGCTTTTCAGCGGCCGGTGATATACTCCCGCCCAATCATGAGTTGTCCCGCCTGTGGAAGCGAGGTTCCTGGCGCAGCGCGCTTTTGCCCTTCGTGCGGCAGCGCGATGGATTTCGGGTCTACGCCCACGCTGGGGCTTGATGCCGTTCACCCCATCCCCGGCACGCCGCCTGCTTCGTCGCCCAAACGCGAATCCTCTTCCAGCGCCAGGAGTTCTTCTTTTACCGGCTACGAAGCGCGTTACGTTCCCGGAACTACGCTTGCCGATCGCTACCGCATCGTCTCGCCTCTCGGCAAAGGTGGAATGGGCGAAGTCTATCGCGCGGAAGACTTGAAGCTCGGCCAAACGGTGGCGTTGAAATTTCTGCCGAAGTCACTGGCACAGACCGAAGAGGCGCGCGAGCGTTTCACCCGCGAAGTTCGGCTGGCGCGGCAGGTCTCGCATGCGAACGTCTGCCGCGTCTTCGATATCGGCGAAATTAGCGAGACCAGTGATGCCGGTAAGACCATCACCCACACTTTCCTGACCATGGAATTTGTGGACGGTGAAGATCTCGCCTCGCTGATGCGCCGCATCGGCCGCTTGCCGCCCGACAAGGGCGTCGATATCGCGCGGCAATTGTGCGCCGGCCTCGCGGCCGCACACGAGCACGGCATCATTCATCGTGACCTGAAGCCCGCGAACATCATGCTCGATGGACGCGGCCGCGTGCGCATCACCGATTTCGGCTTGGCCGGGTTGGCCGCTGAAATCGGAGGCGCCGATGCGCGCGCCGGAACTCCCGCCTACATGTCGCCGGAACAATTCGCGGGCGGAGAAGTGACGCCGAAAAGTGATCTCTACTCGCTCGGCCTCGTACTCTACGAGATCTTCACCGGCAAGCGGCTCTTCGACGCTTCCTCCGGTGCAGAGATGGCTCGGCAACGCGACACGAGCGCGCCGACGCATCCTTCGCAGATCGTCAAAGATATTGACCCGCTCGTGGAACGCGTGATCCTGCGCTGCCTGGAGAAAAATCCTGCGAAGCGTCCAGCATCGGCGCTGCAAGTTGCGGCCGCACTGCCGGGCGGTGATCCGCTCGCGGCAGCGCTGGCCGCCGGTGAAACGCCATCGCCCGAAATGGTCGCGGCTTCGGGGGAAACCGAAGGCCTGCGTCCAGTGGTCGCGTGGCTTTTGCTGGCGGGAGTGATCGTGTCAGTCGCCGCGTCGATTCTGTTAAGCGCGCAGGCCAAGCTCTACCGCCGCGTGCCGCTCGAAAGACCGCCCGAAGCCCTTGCCGAGCGCGCGCGGGAGATTCTGCAGAGCGTTGGCTACTCCGAGCGGCCGGCCGACACCGCGATGGGGTTTTACGAGGGGATAGGTTTTCTGCGCTACATCGACGCACACGACAAGTCGAAGACCCGCTGGGACAACCTCGAGACCGGCGCGTTCGTGTTTTGGTATCGCGGCAGCCCTCGGCCGCTCGAGTCTTATAGCTCCACGTCGAATGCGCCCATGGCGCAGTCCGTATGGACGAACGACCCGCCACTGGATATCTCCGGCATGACGTTGGTCAAACTCAATCCACTCGGACGCCTGACACAATTCGTCGCCGTTCCTGCGCAAGTTGAGGAGCCGGCACGCGCTTCGCAGTCACCAGACTGGGCGCCGCTGTTCTCTGCCGCGGGGCTTGATCCATCCAAGTGGCTGTCTGCACAGCCAACCTGGACGCCTCCTGTTTACGGTGACGCGCGCGCGGCGTGGACAGGCTCGCTCGCCGAGCGTCCTGATATCCCGATGCGAATTGAGGCCGCGGCCTACCGGGGCAAGCCCGTTTACTTCGAGTTGATTGGCCCGTGGACACGTCCCGAACGCATGCAGCCAGACCAGCCGAGCTCCGCCGAACTGGCAACTTCGGTGTTTTTCGTTGTTCTGTCGATTTCACTCCTAGTGACCGGCCTGCTGCTCGTGCGGCGGAACCTTCGCTTGGGCCGGGGTGATCGTCGTGCGGCTTTTCGTCTGGCAGTTGTTGTTTTTTCGGCCTGGGGGGTCGCGTGGATTTGCGGCGCGCACCACGTCCCGACTCTCTACGAATTCGTGCTCTTCGTCCAGTTCTTGAGCATAGGGCTTCTGTTCTCCTGTATCTCCTGGGTTTTCTACGTTGCAGTTGAGCCCTATGTGCGCCGCCGCTGGCCCGCTACGCTGGTCTCTTGGAGCCGCTTGATCGCAGGTGGATTTCGGGACCCACTGGTGGGACGCGATGTGCTGGCCGGTTGTCTATTGGGTTCGTTTTCCATCGCTCTCGTAAGACTTGGATGGTTTGTGCCCTCCTGGTTCGGCCATCCTCCCCCACAACCATATTCGGGACCGCACTGGCAGTTTCTCGGGGCGCGTACGATCATTGCTTCGATATCTACCAGAGTGATCCTGGAGCTTTTTATTTCGCTTCTGTTCCTGTTTTTTCTGTTCCTACTCAGGGCCTTGCTGCGGAAGCAGTGGGCGGCAGCGATCGTATACGTTGTTGTGACCGCAATTTTCTATACAACAGGGAATCAAGCTGATTATGCTCCCGTTGTTTTGGTGTCCGGGCTAATCACTAACGCCCTGACTGTGTTTCTATTGATCCGCTTCGGCTTGCTGGCTGTGGTGGCTGCTGGCGTCTTCAACGATATCCTGGGGAGCTTTCCACTTACCACCCAAATGTCCTCCTGGTATGCGGGCATGAGCCTCGCCGGGATTCTCCTCATGGCCGCGATAGCGTTCTACGCTTTCTACACCTCCCTGGGCGGCCGGCCGGTCCTTGGAGGAGCAGTCCTCCAGGAGTGAGCGGTCGTCGAGTCGTGGGTAGGTCGCCCAGGCCGGTCGGGCAGCCCTTGCGGGCGGGCTCGCTCTTGCGCCGGTTCTTAGTAGGGGACGGATTTACCTATGCCCCCGGGGTGGCTTTGGGTTTGATGTGTGCGCAAATACCCAACCACAACCGGCGGGTGGTGAACCCCTGCCCTCGACTCAAAATTAGTGCGGAAGTACTCTTGACCTACTATTACTTCTACGTTATACAGGATCTGGTTGTCAGCGGCCCCTAAGCGCGGGGCTGCCTCTTCTGAGCTCGCCTGACGTGTGCGCGGAAGACTCAAACAATGTGGCTCACCTCTTTTTATCCTGAGGCCCCTGGCCGGGGCCGAAGGACAGTGGTGAGGCACTTTGGTGTGAATTGGCACTTGAATTTGAATTCGACGGCAACGGCCTCAGGTCAAAAGGACCTGAGCTACATCGGTGCCTCAGCGGCCGTCGATTTCTAATCGGGAAGGAAATTATTAGAGACGCCCGTAAACCAAAGAAAACAAAAGACGCGGCACCAGTCTAATCGGGAAAAAACACACTTTTTTCAAGCTGATTTCGGCTCGCTGGGGGACCGGGCGGCATCCTTGCCGCTCCGGCAATACCCGGCCGACCGGCCAGTTACTGCTGAGCGCACGGTCCATTGCCCCGCGTGGTTCCAAATGATTTCCTTGAATGGTGGCGCTTGTTGTTGTGAACGTCGCCGGGAATCAATTACCGATGCGGTGCGCAAAGA
>DATNIO010000302.1:0-6260 GCA_035604385.1 Verrucomicrobiia bacterium
AGTTCTTGATCAGTTCGTGGTAGGGCATGTTGGGGAACCAGGCGACGTTGTTCAGGCTCCAGCCGCTGAAGATGCTCACGACGCTCTCGTCGGGCTTGAAGCCCTTTTGCACGTGGAACGGCTTCCAGCCATCCGGCAGCCGGTTTTCTGTTTCCGCGATGCAGAGGTTGTTGTAATTGAAGTTGGATCCCAGGGTGCCCAGGTAGCTGAGTCCGGGCACGCCGCAGCCGCCAAGGTTCTTCGAGAGAATGGTCCACGCGCGGCCGATAACAGCGTTGGGTTCGGCGAACGGGCCCATCGCGCCGATGCCGTAGTTCATCTTGATCTGATCGGAGATCGGACCGTTGAGTAGCACCATGCGGGAGAAGGACGACGTGGAGCTGAACAGTGCCGGCTGGCCCGTGGCAGAGATCGCGAGAATCACGGGCAAGTATTCCGGACTCGCGCCGGCCATGACGGCATTGATGGCCACGTGCCTGACCGTGAACGTCCACGAAGGTTGCGCGCCCTGAGCGGCGCTCAATTTGCCGATGACCTCGTCGGGCTTGTGGCTCGTGCCCTTCAGCATCGCCTCCACCTTTTCCTCGGTGGGAAGGATGATGGGCATGAAATCGGTCAGGTTGTTGTCGCAGTACAGGCGCTGCAGCTCATCCTGAGTGCCCGCGTAGGTGGGCGGACCAATATCCGGACTGGTGGTGCCGGTTTTCTTCTCGTCCGCGGTCAGAGGTTGCGTCAACGCGGCAATGATTTCCGGCATCAGCGGCTTGTTGGTGATCGGATCGTTGCCCTCGAGGACTTTGTACATTTCCTCGTCCGACTTGTTCGTCATCGGGTGAGGCAGGAAGCAGATTCGTTCGAGAGGCATGCCGCGGCTGGCGGCGTTGGACTTCGCCAGGCCCACGAAGGCGATCGTGACCAGTGGGGCGGTCGGGAAACCCATCTTTTCGACTTGCATGCAGTGACCGACGGTCGCTGGGGTGCAGGTGCTTCAATGCCCGTATGCCATGATCATGGCGTTGCCGCTGGCCTTGATCTCCGCCATGAGCTTGGGGTCATCGTCGAAATACGCCCCGGCTTTCAGACGGTACACCGTCTTCACACTGGGCATGTTCTTCTGGAACCAGATGGCGATCTGCGCGAGGAAACGATCCGCCCCGGCGAAGCCGTCGGACACGAGGAAAACGGTTTTGCCGTCGAGCGCGTCCAGGCGCGGCGCCATCGGAATCAGCTGCACCGACGGCGGCATGCCCTTGGGATTAAGAGTCTCGACCTTCTCCTGCCCGTGGGGTACAGCGTGCTTTTTCTTTTTGTCGTCGGCGACCGCGGGAGAACCGGCCAAAACCGCCGGTGAAACGCCGAGCAACGACAATAGCTTTCGCCTGTTGATCTTCATGATCTTCCCCTGATCTTGTTCTCCCGAGGCATGGCTTGCACCGCGACCCGCATCATAACATCGGTATCCAGTGTAGTGAGACTGTTCCCGCGCAATTCAGGTTACGGCAACGCAAACACGTAGCAACGCGAGGGCCGAAAACAACGGGCAAATCCAACCGGGTGTCCCCACGGTGTCCATGCTACACAAATACGGAAAGTGGTACTCCGACTGGCGCGACGCCAGCGGCAAACGCCACCGGAAGGCCTTCCGCACCAAAGCGGCAGCCTCCCGGCACCAGACCCGCATGCACCGGGAGAACGCCGAAACCGCGCACCCTCCCCGTCCGCTCACGCCATCGCGCAAGCATCGGCGGAAGCGAGCGACCCGCGCCACCCCATGAGGCGTAGCCGGGATCATCCGACTGCGCCACGGTATAAAATCTCCAGACCTTCTCGCCGGTTTCCGCATTGTCCGCTTCGATGAAGCAGCTGTCGCGCCCCTTACCACATGTGCCGCCCGAGATGACCTTGCCGTCAATCACAAGCGCGCCGGACGTATTTTGCGTGTCCGTCTTGTACGTTTCCCAGCGAACCTTGCCTGTGCGGACGTCGAGCGCCACCACGAAGCCATCGGGCGCCGTGAAGTAAACCATGTCTTCGTAGATCGCGAGCGCCTTGGTCCTTTCCACCGAGCCTATTTGAGGATTCTTGTATTCGCGCTTGTGCTCCCAGATGAGATCGCCGCTGGTGGCGTCGAGGGCGTCCACAATGCCGCCGGGCGCGATCACGTACATCACGCCGTCGTGGACGATTGGTATCGTTTCGGTCGTTCCGGGGCCCAGGCCGCGCACCCACGCCATCCGGAGCTGGCTGACGTTCTTCGTGTTGATCTATTTGATCTGGCTGTACCTCCACGCGTCGTATGTGCGGCTGTACATCAGCCAGTCATTTGGAGTGGGGTTCAAAAGCATGTCTTGCGTAACCGGCTTATAGTTCTGCACCTGAGCAACAGCCGGCGTAACCATTGCAAGCAAAACGAACACGACAAGGGCCGAGATTCTGGTCATGCGTTCTCCTCGAATCGGTTCTCGAATATCACGTTCCGAGCGTGAAAGATAGGCGCGAAGCCGAGTGGGGCGAGACAATCCGCACCCCCCGGTCGCAGCCCGCGTGGTTGTGACAGAAAAGTCACCTTGCCGTAACGCCGCAGCAATATATAGGCTTCTATTCTTCCGCGCATCACATATGACGCTTGGCTCGCAACGGCCCGAAGGAATCACAACAGAGTGGCGTGAGCGAGTCACCAGTTCGCGCTGACACGACAACGCAAAAGTGGTATATAGGCGCGTAGTCACAGGTTCTTGGTCGGGCCCACATTGCAAGCGGCGAGCAATACGGCCGGGACGATTCCAGGAGGCGGAACATGGCTACAAGTCGTCGTGATTTTCTGAAGATCGCGGCCATCGGTGGAGGAGCGGCCACCGTTTTCGGGTTTGATCTGGCCCCGGCCTACGCGCAGCTTCGTGAGCTGAAGATTGCGCGGGCCACGGAGACGCGATCGACGTGCCCGTATTGCTCCGTAAGTTGCGGCGTGATCATTTACACGCTGGGTGACAAGGCCAAGAACGTCATCCCGCAGGTGATTCACGTCGAAGGCGATCCGGATCATCCGATCAACCGAGGCACTCTCTGCCCGAAGGGAGCGTCGCTCGAACAGGACATCTTGAACGAGCGCAGGCTGCTCAAGCCACAAGTGCGTCGTCCTGGCGGAACCGATTGGGAGGATATCTCCTGGGACGACGCGTTGAGCGAGATCACGCAGCGAGTGAAGAAATCGCGGGACGAGACGTTTGTCGAAAAAGACGCGCTAGGGCACACGGTCAACCGATGCGAAGGAATCGCCTTTACCGGCGGATGCACGGATACCAACGAATTCAACTTTCTGGTCGTAAAGGCCATGCGCAGCCTGGGGGTCTGCTACCTGGAAAACCAGGCCAGAGTTTGACACGGCCCCACGGTCTCAAGTTTGGGACCAACGTTCGGACGCGGGGCGATGACGAATGGCTGGATCGACATCAAGAACACCGACATGATGTTGATCATGGGTGGGAATCCGGCGGAGAACCACCCATGCGGTTTCAAGTGGGCCATCGAAGCAAAGCGGAACCGCAACGCCAAAATGATCGTCGTGGACCCGCGCTTTACGCGGACCGCCTCCACGGCCGACCTCTTCCTCCAGATTCGCGCCGGTGCCGACATCGCATTCCTTGGCGGCATGATCAACTACGCGATTGCGAACGATCGCATCGCAAAAGACTATCTTCTCAACTACACGAACGCCGCCTTCGTGGTCAAAGAAGGGTTCAAGCTGCCTGAAGACGGGCTTTATTCCGGCTTCGATCCCGCAGCCCACACCTACGACAAATCCACGTGGAACTACGAAGAAGGCGGCGACCTTACGGGCAAAGCAGTCGCCCCTGAAGCTCCGCACAAGCCGGCGCCTCCGCCGGCTCCGTTAAAGCCGGGCCAGGCTCCTCCTCCGCCGCCCGCCCTGCCTCCCAACGTGGCCCATGATCTGGCGTTGCAGCATCCCCGATGCGTCTTCCAACTGCTGAAAAAACAGTATTCGCGCTACACGCCGGAAATGGTCGAGCGCATCACGGGTATTCCGAAGGATCAGTTCCTAAAGGCCGCCGACCTTTTCACTTCGATCCGCAAGAACGGGGATATGAAGAAAGCGGCGACCATCATCTACGCGGTCGGCTGGACGCAGCATACGTACGGGACGCAAATCATTCGCACCGCAGCGATGCTCCAACTGTTGATGGGGAATGTCGGTCGGTCCGGAGGGGGCGTCAACGCGCTCCGCGGCCATTCGAATATTCAGGGCGCGACAGACATGGCCGGCATCTTCGATAACTTGCCGGGATATTTGAAAGTGCCCACTCCCGCCGACGCCGACTTGGCGGCCTATCTCAAGCGCATCACGCCAACGCCGTCGAAACCCGGGCAGTGGGATTCGTTCAACTACTGGTCCAACACGCCCAAGTTCGTCACGTCGCTTCTGAAAGCTCTGTACGGCGACGCCGCAACGAAGCAAAACAACTTCGCGTTCGACTATCTCCCGAAAGTGGACCGCAACTACTCCTGGACTCAGATCTGGGACAACATGTACCGCGGTTCGGTGAAGGGAATCTTCGCGTTCGGAATGAACGGCGTGATGATCGGGCCGGACACGAAGAAAAATATCGATGCGCTCAAGAAGGCCGAATGGCTTGTCGTCGGCGAGATCTACCCGGATGAAACCAGCGAATTCTGGCGAGCGCCGGGTACCTCCACCGATGAAATGAAAAGCATTCAGACGACGGTTTACCGCCTGCCTTGCGCCGGCTTTGCCGAAAAAGACGGCAGCATGACGAATTCGGCGCGCTGGCTACAGTGGAAGAATGCGGCGCTTCCCCCGCCGGGCGATGCCCGCCTGGATCAGGACATCATCGCGCAGATATTCCTGCGAGTGCGCGATCTCTACAAGAAAGAGGGAGGCAAGTTCCCCGATCCGATTCTGAATCTCACGTGGCCGTACACCGATCCGCAGCACCCCGCGCTTGCCGATATCGCGAAAGAAATCAACGGCAAGGCGCTCGCGGACCTTACCGACCCCGCGACACAGCAAGTGACAAAGACAGGTCAGCAGCTTCCCGGCTTCGCCTGGCTGAAGGACGACGGGACCACTTCCTGCGGAAATTGGATTTACTGCGGGTCTTGGACGGAAGCCGGCGCTCAGATCCAACGTCGCGGCACTGAGGATCCGTCCGGCCTGGGAATCTATCCGAACTGGGCCTGGTCGTGGCCGGCGAATCGCCGCGTCCTATACAACCGCGCCTCGTGCGATTTGGATGGCAAGCCATGGGATCCGCAGCGTCGCCAGGTTTGGTGGAGCGAAGCCGCGCAGAAGTGGGTGGGGAACGATGTCCCGGACTTCAAAGCGGATTCTCACCCGAAGGACCACCTCGGCCCGTTCATCATGAATCCCGAGGGCGTAGGCAGGTTGTTCGTGCCGCTCGGCGGTCTGGCGGATGGACCATTCCCCGAACACTACGAGCCGTTTGAAAGCCCGATCAAGAATCCGCTGCATCCGAACCAATCGAACAATCCCGTCGTGAAAAAACTCACGACGCCCGCGGACAAGTTCGGGACTCCAGAACAGGGTTTCACGGTTGTCTGCACGACGTACCGCCTGACCGAGCAATACCACTACTGGACGAAGAACAATCCGATGAACGTGCAGCTGATTCCCGAGGCGTTCGTCGAGATTCCGGTGGAACTTGCGGACGACTTGGGAATTCGCGGCGCGGAAAAGATCAAGGTCACGAGCGCCCGCGGCACGTACATCGCGAAGGCGTTTGTCACGCGGCGGATCAAGCCGATGACGATCGACGGGAAGAAGGTCTATCAGATCGGGCTGCCGATCCACCAGGGTTTCCGCGGAATCGCCGAAGATGCTGACCGAAACGCGCGCACGCCGGCGAATCTCTTGTCGCCGACAGTGATCGATCCCAACGCCTTCACGCCAGAGTACAAAGGCTTCCTGGTGAAAGTCGAAAAGGCTTAGGAGGCGACGATGAGCCAGGTGTCGAACGAAATTCGGCGGATTTCAGGGCACGCGGGCTCCGTTCCCGGAGAGGGTTTCAGCCGGGATTACGACGTCTGCAAGCTGATCGACACGACCACGTGCATCGGGTGCAAAGCCTGCGAGGTGGCCTGCCTCGAATGGAACGGCTACTCCTTCAGCGAGACCACTTTCGACAACTCCTATCAAACGATGCCGGAGACCTCGTGGAACTACTGGAACCTGATCAAGTTCAACGAACACGAGCGCGAAGACG
>DATNIO010000303.1:0-6718 GCA_035604385.1 Verrucomicrobiia bacterium
GAGCCGCTCTTGATTTCTGTGCGAGCCCATGGCGGGCAAGTCACATACTCCAACGAATCAACGAGAAGCTCGAAGTATGTATGAGGAATTGAAGCGGCGAGTGCCGCCAGGCGAGTAGCTAAGCAACGAACCAACCTGTCAGTTTCTTACGAAAAGCCAATCCATCGTCCGCCGATACCCACGCCGGACCACAACAGGATCGAAACTAGCCCCACTACTTTGCTCCAAACAGGCCTCAAGCGCGTCTCGCCTGCCAGGATTACTTTGCGTTGAATCGTAAATGTAAAGACGATGGCCAGAAGGAGCGACGTCATCTTGAACCAGAATGCCTCATGGTAATACAACTTTATCGATTCGGACAGGAACAGCAGGCCGCCCGTCATCATCATCAGTAGAAGGCTGCCGATCAGCCAGGGCTGCGCATCGCGCGCAAGCTGCGCAGCAGGCTGGCGCCGCAATCCAAGACCCAGCAGGCGTAGATCGACGACCAACACTGCTCCCCCGATTACTCCAAGGCCAAGGAGGTGGATCGCCTCGATCACCGGAAACAACCACGACGACCGTCTGATCGTGTCGCCGATTCCCGTCTGTTCGCACCAGTGAAAGAAATCCAGAAGCGACATCAGTGCTCCTCCGATTGGCCGGGCACGCAGCTGGTCAGGAAATTGACGATCGGGCGTTGCGGCTGCCGGTCGCAGTCGAACCAGTTGTAGGCAATCATTCTTCCTGAAAGGACGATGCAGACCCATAGGACAAGAGAAAGACCGCCGGCAACTCTGGCCGCCCTCGGCGGCACGCTCGCCACATCCCACGTGGCGACGCGGCGATAAACGCCCGAGTGAAAAATCCAGACGTTGAGGCCGGCCAGCAGCAGCATAATCATTTTGGTTCGGAAGAAAATATTCTGATAAGACCGCACAGGGATCGCGGTGAAGAGGAGCGTTCCGCTGATGACCATGACCACGAAGCCCACCACGGTCCACGGCAGCAGGCGCCGGGACACTTCCGATACCGGCACGGTCCGCATCGTCCAGCCAAGCAGGCGCAGGTCGAACATGACTGCCAGGCCGAAGAAGAGAGTCAGCGTCCATACGTGAACCGATTCGATCAGGTCATAGGCATAGCGCGATTCGTGCAGGCCGACGCTCCACGAGGAATCCCCCAGGCGGCTGAAGAACGCAAGAAGAGAGCCCCCGATTCCTTGGCTGGCGCCCGTCTGCAATGACACCGCTGAAAACACGTGAATCTGACGCCCGGCGTTCCCCCAGGCGGGTGCCGTCGTGCGCGCAGTCGCCAGGTAGCAGATCGCCAGGACCAGACAACATAAGGATGCTAGCAAACGAAGTTGCACTTGGAACTCAGGTAGTTCTCTGTGATTTCAAGCTTTCGCGCCCCAATTTCTATGCAATCCCGGCAAACTGAACGTAAATGTACGGAGCTGAATCGGACCATCCCCGCGCGCGAGATTGAGCGCAGGCCCGGCTATTTTTTCTGGTCAGGCGTCAACTCGTAGGGTGCGCCTGTCCCGGACGAGCCGAGGAACAACTTGCGCCCGTCAGGGAAGGTAAGATCCCTGCCGTTGGCGCGATGCGACCCGTCTTTCGCCTGGTAGCCTTCGACCACGACCTCGGTGCCAGGCAGCAAGGATTCCTTGGTGAAGCCGCGCCGGAAAAGCACATTCGGCGTGCCCGCTTCGATGGCCCAGTTTTCCACCGTGCCGTCTGGCTTCTTCACATCGACGTGCAACCAGGTATGGGGGTTGATCCATTCCATTTTCGTGATCGTCCCCTTGAAACTTACCGATTTATTCGCGTCGAATTCCGCCGCAAACGCGTGGTGCGCCGTTACGCGCGCAGCTCCGCCGCATATTGCGAGAACCGCGATGACAACTGTTCCAAGTTTCATTCGCATCGACTCCTGCCTCCTGCCGCGTGTAGATCCATGATGGACGCCGCAGCCCGCGGCGGCTCGACGATCCCGGCTTGGGATGAGCAGCGCCCGTCCATATTACTTACCGCCATACCAGTCATAAAATCGGTCACCCGGCGGAACTTTGCGAGTGATATCGATCGACATCGTTTCGCCCTCCCAGTGCTTCACCAATTGTTGCTTGCGAAGACCTCCGTACATGAACTCCTCGACGAATTCGTTGCAGCGAAACTCGAGAAGCTGCATATTCGGTTCCACGCGGCGATAGAGCGGCATGGCGATCCGCCACGGCCGCGTAAAGACCTTGGGATCTTCGATCGTCACTTCGTATTGAATGATGTCAGGCGACATCAACGTGAAGCGCTCGACCAGATGCAGCGCGTCGCTATGGAAATTTCCGGCGCGATCGAACCAGCTCCGGTCGTTGAAATTTGTCACGTCAACGACGAGCGTGTCTCCGTCCCAGTGTCCGACGGAGTGGCCCATCCAGGTATCGTCCGGCGGCCCTGCGACTTTGTCCAAATGAATCGTGCGTGCGGTGTTCGAGAATTCGTAAGCCATGTGAATCTTGTCCGTGCTCTGGGTGATCTGAAAAGGATACGGCATGTACATGGCGCGCGGAATGCCCGGCAAATAACATTTCAGCTCGGGGTCGCGATCGATCCAGTGTTCCGCATTCCCTTTCTTCACCAGCAGCGCCTCGGGTTTATAGGGGATCTGACCGTCGCCTTGCACGACCCCCAGCGATCCCGGTACGGCGCCTGCTGCACCGAGCGCGAGAACCGGCGCCGCCGGCACACGAGCGTAGTCGTAAGGAAAAATGCCCGGCTGCGTGACGGCGCCGGGGAGCGCCGCATGCGCCTGCAAATCCCAATTGGCTTCGTTATTGGCTTGCCAGATGCCGCTGAAGTTCGGCTTGCCGGCAACGCGGCCCGGCCGCGCGGCCGGAGCGGCCGGCGTCTGACCCGACGTCCGCGCGATGGACACCGAAATGGCGGCACTGGCAGCGGCCGCAGCGAAGGCGACCGTGAACATCGAGCGTGAGAATCGGCCGCGCATGTTGGTCTCCTTATCCTTCGGCAATCGACGTTACTGTAACGGGTCTTCTTCAACGCCCACGAAATCGGTCGCGTTGTCGCTCTTGGCCGGGTCAGGCCCTCGCCCTTCCGCGAAGGCGCGGTCTGCCATCCGCGCGGAAAGCATCACCGACGGGAGCGCATAGTTGCCTTCCACGCAGCGAGGCTCGTAATAAATCTTATTCTCCTGCTCGCTTTGTTTGGTGAACTCTTCCTTCACGGTCCAGGGCCGCGTCCAGACCGTGGGATCCTCGATCGTAACCGCGTACTCCAGCGTTTTCGGTCCGGTCCGCGTCCAGCGTTCAACCAGGTGCAGTTTTTCCCGCGAGCCCAGAAAATCCGTCTTTGGACTGAAATTCGTCACGTCGATCACCAGCGTATTGCCCTCCCAGTGGCCGCGCGAATCGCCAAACCACTGGCGGATAATGGCCGGCAGGTGCGGGCTTCCGTTCATGACAATATTGCGCTGCCAGCCTTGTCCCTGACCGACGTCGTAGTACATCGCGATGCCGCCAGGTGTCTGCACGATTCGGCGGAAACTTCCGCCGTAAGCTGTTCCAAACTCGGGCAGGCCGCCCGTTAAGCACCGGTCCATTAAGGAGCCATCCTCCGGGCCATTGTGGCGATTCATTCGCGCGGTATTGTAGCGGGAAGAAAGTTCAGAAAATCGTGGCGACGGCGTTGGATCGTACTTGCCGCCGCTGCACGCCACGGATTCGGTCTTGCACGTCTCCGTCGCTTGCAACAGCGCCAAACGAAATTGTTTTTCCGCGGCCGCCCTCTGCTGCGCTTCCGGCGTCAGGGATGGAATGCGGCCATCGGGCGGATCGACAATCAGGGAAGTGCGCGTGCCGGTGTGCTTCAACATCATGAATACGGAGTTGTAAGCGCCGGCAACGTCGAGTTCCGTTCCGCGCTCCACACGCTTGTCACGGCCGAGGAGTGCGGCTCGTTCTTTATCCAACTCGGCTCGTTGCGCCTCGGTGAAAAATTCCTGCTTCGCGTACCTGGGGGACCGCTGCAATGGCGTGTCCGATTCGTCGGTCCAAATGCCTTGCAGATCGGGTTCGCCCCAGGGGGTTTTCAGAGCCGCCTCCGAAGTCTGCTGCGCGACGGTCACCTGCGTCGGTCTGAAAAGGAAAAGCACCGACACGATGACGGCCGCCACACCGATGGATGTGAGGGGTCGAGTGTGCATGAGTGACCTCCCGCTGCTACAGAGATACCCGAGGAAACTTCCAGAGAACCGAAGCGGTTTCGCAACCGCCAGATGGCGCCATTATGGTCAAACTACCATGCCAGTGTCCAGAGGATTGCATTTCGGTCTGCGAACGAGGGAGGTTCGCCACTCGTTTTCGAAAACGAATTGGAGCCGGGCTCTGTTGACGTGGCGCTTGAATCTCGCTACCTTACGCCAGCGACGGCCCCACAGGGAGACTCCGAACATGAGAATCCGATTCAATCTTTCGACTGCTTTGATTGCGAGCGCCGCGATAGGCGTTGTGCTTTGTTTGGCCACGATTCGGATGACCGGTCAGACAGATGCCACGAAGCAGGCGACCCGTCCCGCGCCCGCTTCGGGTCAACATCCCAATTTGAATGGCATTTGGCAGGCGACGACGACCGCGAACTGGGACCTGCTGGCCCATTCGATGCGTCCGGCAGTAGCACAGCCCGGCGTATATCCCGATGTTCCAGTGCTCGCGGCTCCCGTGCTCGCTTTGGGTTCGGTCGGCGGTGTGCCCCCCGGCCCCGGTGTCGTCGAAGGCGACGCGATTCCGTACAAGCCCGAAGCTGCCGCGAAAAAGAAAGAGAATGCCGAACACTGGCTCGATCGCGACCCGGAAGTCCGCTGCTATATGCCGGGAATTCCGCGGGCGATGTATATGCCCTATCCGTTTCAGATCACGCAGGGCACGAACAAGATCGAGATGTCGTTCGAATTCGCCGGCGCGAGCCGGACCATTCACCTCGACCCCGTGGACCCGCCGCCGGCTGACACTTGGATGGGCCATTCGGTGGGCCACTGGGAAGGCAATACGCTGGTCGTGGACGTGAGCCATTTCAACGACCGGAGCTGGTTCTCGCGTTCCGGCGATTTCCACAGCGATGCGCTGCACGTGGTCGAGCGATTTACGCCGGTCGATTCTTCGCTGCGGCCCGACGCGCTGCGATACGAGGTGACGATCGAGGATCCAAATGTTTTCACACGTCCCTGGAAAATGAGCATGGTCCTCTATCGTCAGCTCGAACCCAACGCGCAGCTGATGGATTACAAGTGCGTCGAACTGGTGGAGGAAACCTTCCTGGGCCATCTGCGGAAGAAACAACTGGTGAAGCACTGGGAGGGCGAAACGATCGTGATCGACGTCACGCGCAAGGTGCCCGCCGGCGACAAGCTCTATGAACGTTGACGAGAGCGGGAAAACAATCGGCACCTTGCGGATCGAAGAAGCGCCGCGCAACAGACAACCCATCCACTAGGGAAGAAACCGGAAAGAGTTTATTGGTCGCCGGCGCCTCCGGTGGCGTTGTCCTCAAGCGCCGGATCGGGACCCTTTCCCTCAGCGAACGCTTTTTCCGCGGCGCGCGTATTCACGAGCATGCCGAGCATTCCGTAATTCCCTTCGTGACATCCGCCTTCGTAGACCATGTTCGGTTTATCGGCGTTCTTGCGTAATTCCTGCACGAAGTTGAAGGGCTTGACCCAGGTTGTCGGGTCCTCGGCGGTAATCGCGATCTGCAGGGTCGCGGGATCGATGCGCTTGTAGCGCTCGATGAGATGGAGATTCTCGCGCGAGCCTCGAAAATTGGTCTCTTCGCTGAAGTTGGTGACGTCCACTACCAGCGTATCGCCTTCCCAACGCGCAATGGAATCGCCCCAGTATTGGTGAATATTCTTTGGCAGATGCGGACGATTGGCGATTGGAATGACGCGATTGAATCCGGTGCCCTGACCGATGTCGTAGTAGATATCGATGGAATCGGCGCTCTCGACGATGCGCATCACGCCGCCGAAATTGCCGAACGGTCTTCCGTCCGGCGTCAACAGTCCCGCGGGGAGAATTACGGGAAGGCTATTCAGCAGACAACGTTCGACGCTGCTGCGGTCCTCTGGGCCGTCCGCGCGGTTCATGCGATCGATGTTGTAGTCGGGCGGGGGCTCGCTCCGCAGCGGCGAGATGGGTCCGGGTCTGCCACCGGATGTACCCTGCAGGAGCGCCGCGAGGTACTCGCGTTTTTTGTTGATTCTCTCCTCTGCTTCCGGAGTGAGTGCCGGCATCCTGCCGTCGGGCGGGTCAATGATCATGGACGTGCGGCGGCCAACTTCCGTGGGCTTGTCACCGAACCAATGCTCGTTGTACGCGCGAGCGACGTCTTTTTCCGTGCCGCGGATGTCCTTCCCGTTGATTTCTCGGCTGTCCCGGCCGGGCAGCTCATCGCGTCCAAGGAGATCGTGTTGCGCCTTCTTGTATTCGGCATCGGTCTTGAATTCCCGATTGCCAAATTCCTTGGGCCGCTCAAACGGGACCACGGTCGTGTTACTCCATGTGCCTTGGAGGTCCGGGGCGCCCCACGGAGTCTTGGGAGCCGGTTGCGCCGCGTGAGCGCCCGATTTCTTCGACGAGTCGCTCGCAACGGTTTGACCGATTACTCTAGTGCTCGTCAAGCCGGCGGCAAGGACCGTGAGGGTGCCCAATGCGATCAGAAAC